>JASHXQ010000234.1 GCA_030043455.1 Nitrososphaerales archaeon
TCAGATGGACAAGCCGGACGTGGATTATATCGAGGGACTTTCTCCGGCTATTTCCATCGAGCAGAGGACCGCCGCGAAAAATCCCCGATCTACCGTAGCGACAGTAACGGAAATTCACGATTACTTGCGCCTAATGTACGCGAGGATTGGAGTGCCCCACTGTCCGAATTGTCAAAAGGTAATCGCCAAGCAAACCGTCGAGCAGATGGTCGATCAGGTGATGAAGCTGAAAGAAGGCACGAAGATTCAGGTGCTAGCACCAGTGATCAAGGCGCAAAAGGGGGAACACAAGGACATTTTCAAGAATCTCGGGAAACAGGGTTACTCCCGCGTTCGGGTGGACGGCAAGATAAGAGAGCTTGCGGATTCGGACGATAAGCTGGTTCTCGAGAAAAATAAGAAACACACGATCGAAGCGGTCGTCGACAGACTCATCGTAAAGCCCGGAATTGAAAAGCGTCTCGCAGATTCGATACAAACCTCACTCGGCCTCTCGAAGGGCACGATCGTTTTCGACGTAAATGAAGACAAGTCACAAGAAGTCGTCCTGAGCGAAGCCATGGCCTGTGCGACTTGCGGATTTTCACTCGAGGAGCTATCTCCGCGAATGTTTTCCTTCAACAGTCCCTTTGGAGCGTGCAAGCAATGTCTCGGGCTGGGTTATCTGCTGAACATGGACCCCGACCTCGTTATTCCCGATCGTTCCCTTTCGATCCTCGACGGTGCCATTGTGACTATGGGAAACACCGACAGCTGGTCTATGCAACACTTGGAATCGATGGGAAGACGCTACGGTTTCCGGGTCAACGTTCCGGTAAACAAGCTCAGACGAGAAGAATTGAACACACTCCTTAACGGATCGAACCCGAATGAGAGGCGTCCTAAACCCACGCGCTTCCACCATTGGTACAACTACGATCAGTGGGAGGGTATCCTCCCACAGCTAGAGAGGCGGTATATGGAGACGGACTCGGAGTACATGAAGGAGTGGTATTCACATTACATGAGCAACCAGAAATGCCCCTCGTGCAACGGAGAGAGATTCAAGCCAGAGATCCTCGCTGTCACGGTTAACGAAAAATCAATCTCGGAAGTCTCGCGGCTTTCCGTCCGGCAGTCTATTCAGTTTTTCACGCATCTGGAGCTCACCGAAAAAGAGACCATCATTGCGGCCCAAATTCTGAAGGAGATAAAGGCCAGACTGACTTTCTTGATGAACGTGGGTCTCGATTATCTCACATTGGATCGCGCTGCAGCTTCCCTTTCCGGGGGTGAGGCCCAAAGGATCCAGCTCGCCACACAAATCGGCTCGAGCCTCGTCGGGGTGCTTTACATTCTGGATGAACCTTCGATCGGCTTGCATCAGCGTGACAATAAGAAATTGATTGCCACCCTGAAAACACTCCGGGATATTGGAAACACCGTGCTCGTAGTGGAGCACGACGAAGAAACGATTCGCGAATCGGATTTCGTGGTTGATCTTGGACCTGGTGCGGGTGTCCACGGCGGCTTTGTTGTAGCAACTGGAACACCGGAGGAGATCACTGTCAATCCAGAGTCCATCACTGGAATGTATCTTTCCGGAAATAGAGTAATTCCTGTCCCAGAAAGGCGGCGAACGAAATCTTCTCGTGTACTCGTTGTCAATGGAGCTAGAGAGAACAATCTACGAAACATTGATGTCGAGTTTCCACTGGGAATTTTCGTGTGCGTGACGGGTGTCTCCGGTTCTGGTAAGAGCTCCCTAGTAAATGACATTCTTTACAGATCGCTTGCCCAGCAGCTCTATTCTTCGAGGGACAAGCCTGGGGTGCACGACAAAATTCTGGGCACGGAAAATATCGATAAGGCGATTATTATCGACCAATCTCCGATCGGTCGGACGCCTAGATCCAACCCTGCGACCTACGTTGGTCTCTTCACGGATGTGAGGGACCTATTCACGAAACTGCCGGACGCGATCTCGCGTGGGTACAAGCCCGGGCGTTTCAGCTTCAACGTCAAAGGAGGGCGCTGCGAAGCGTGTGAGGGCGATGGTATCATTCGACTGGAGATGCATTTCTTGCCGGACGTGTACGTGCCGTGCGAGGTGTGCAAGGGCAAGAGGTACAACCGCGAGACTTTGGAGATCCGTTACAAGGGGAAGAATATTTCCGAAGTACTAGAAATGACCGTAGAGGAAGCCCTGCAGTTTTTTGAGAATATTCCCCGGATTCGTAGAAAGCTCGAGACTCTGAACGACGTGGGACTGGGTTACATAGAGCTGGGTCAATCGGCTACAACTCTGTCCGGGGGCGAAGCTCAACGGGTGAAACTTGGCTCGGAGCTCTCAAAGAGACCCACAGGGAAAACGCTGTATCTTTTGGACGAACCCACTACGGGGTTGCACTTCGAGGATATCAAAAAACTTCTGAGCGTTCTGCAGAGGCTCACGGAGGGAGGAAACAGCGTCATCGTTATAGAGCATAATCTGGATGTGATCAAAACCGCGGACTGGATCATTGACCTTGGACCGGAAGGCGGAGAGCGTGGCGGGATCGTCGTTGCCGAGGGTACGCCTGAAGAGGTCGCTCAGATTGAAAAATCGTACACGGGCCAGTTTTTACGAAAGATGCTCACCCCAAAATCTGACAATGCCCTAATCGAGAGAATTGAGGAAGATGATAGATCCGTTGTTGAAGCTATCCCCACTGCAAGAAGCGATCTCCACTCCACTGGATAGTTTCGACAAACTCCCCGAGAGAGCCGGGGTTTACATCCTCAAGAGTTCCGAAGGAACTCCAGTCTATGTAGGCAAAGCGAGCAACATCCGGGGGCGCGTACAAGCCCATCTCCGTCCACGTTTTGATGATCCCATCGGTCAAAATCTGAAGGACCAGATCAAAAGTGCAGACTATATCTTCACGCTCTCTCCCATTGAGGCTCTCCTCCTAGAGAATGTTCTCATCAAGCGGTACAAACCAAAGTACAACATTCGACTGAAGGATGACAAAAGCTATCCCTTCATCAAAATCACTTCAGAGGTAGTTCCCCGGGTCTTGGTCACCCGCCGGGTGGAGGACGACGGTTCTCAGTACTTCGGGCCTTACGGTAATGTGAGAGCCGCTCGCAGAACTGTGAAGTACCTCCGGAAGATCTTCCCTATCCGGGGTTGCACTTTGCCTCTGGACTGGGAGAAGAGATTCAAATCTTGCATCGACTATAACATTGGACTCTGCAAGGCCCCTTGCGTCTTTGCCGTTTCTCGGGAAGAGTATTCTGACGACGTTAAGAAATTCGAGCTGTTCCTGGGGGGCAAACTCGTAAAGCTCTCGAAGGTCATGTACGACGATATGTGGAAAGCTTCGGAGGCCCAGGAGTACGAAAGGGCTTCCAAGATAAGGAACGAAATTCGTTCATTGGAAGCAACCGCCCTAAAGCAGCGAATTGCCTTTCCCAGCCAGAAAGATCGGGACAAGGATGTGGTCACAATCGCCAGGGCGGGCGCTGACGATGTTGAAGAGAATTCTGAGTTGAGGCGCACGGCGGCCGCTATAGTCTTCCAAGTGAGGCAAGGGAACGTCGTAGGACGAGAAAAATACATTCTGGACGTGGTCACAGCATCTGCCGAGGATTCCGAGATCCTGTCAGCCTTCATAAAACAGCATTACACATCGACCGAGGCTCTTGTAGGGCATCAATTTCCACAAGAGATCTTAGTACCCGTTTACCTGTCAGATGCCAAGGAAATTGAGGAGTTGATCAAGAGCATCGCTGCAGAGGCAGAAGAACGAGTCGATGTCTCCGTAAAACTCGTTACGGCAGGATTGAGCGAAGAGAATCGCCGACTGATGAAGCTAGCCCAGGATAATGCCCAACTGGTTCTGAAAGAGCAGGAATCCAAAGTGGACGTCCGAAAAAGAGAGCGGCTGCGAGCTCTTAAGGACATTAAAGAAAGATTGGACCTCGGTCATCTTCCCCGAAGGATAGAATGCTTTGATATTTCCAATATCCGCGGAAACGAAGCAGTAGGTGCGATGACTGTGTTCCGGGATGGTTTTCCAGACAAAACCCAGTACCGCAAATTCAAGATCAAGACCGTTGAGGGGATTGATGATTACTCCATGATGGCCGAAATGATCAGCCGCAGATTCAAGAGGTTGAAGGCACCCGAGAACGATGAAGGTGGGAAACGCTGGGCGCGGGAACCTCCAGATCTCGTCGTCATTGACGGCGGTCGGGGTCATCTCAACGCGGCTCTCGACCGGATGCATAGTGATGGAGTGTTTGGAATTCCCACTGTGGCACTTGCCAAGAAAGAAGAACTCGTATTCACTCCAGCGCGAATGCGTCCCATAAAACTTCCTCGGGACTCGGAGGCTCTTCATATTCTACAACATATCCGAGATCAAGCTCATCGCTTTGGTATAACCTATCATAGGAAACTGCGTAACAAACACGTCACTCGATCGAAACTGGATGAAATTGCGGGAGTGGGCGAAAAACGCAAACGCAACCTTCTGGCACACTTTGGATCGGTGGATGCCGTGAAGAGAGCCGCGCCTGAAGAAATTGCTCAAGTCGCACAGATCAGCGAGAAACTGGCAAAGACGATTGTGGACGAATTGAATTCGTAGAGTGCCTGTCTTTAATCCCTTGAAACTTCGAAAATCGGTTTAGCTAAAGATCCATATCGTACGTTCACAAGTCTGAATATAGCAGTACGCTTGATTTGCTACTATGAAAAAATCTTCCAAGAAGGTTGCTGGTCAGAAAAGATTCTGGTGCATCCTCGACGCTGATATCCATGCCAAAAACGAGCAAGAAGCTGCCAAGGAATTCCTGAAGCTCTACGGGATCCACTCTGCGAGCGTTAGAGATATTCTGGTGGAAGATGCGTAGAATCCGGGTCTACTTAATCTCCCTCTATTTTTCCGTTTTCCAAAAACCCCAATATCATTAATGCGCAATTTGTAGCTGCACGTATAACTAACTCCTTTTGCTCAACATAAGAGCACAGGAGAGAGTGACCGATCCACAGTTGAAAGCTCACGAGAGCAATGAGTTTATCTCCGTCTTCCTTTGGGTAGTTTCGCTTTCAATCATTTTTCTCGTAGCCAGGCCGGTTCTGGGATTTGCGGTCATCGTTTGTTGCATGTACTTCACCTTCTACCTGTTCTCGTATACTAGCACCAAGAGTCCGTCTCTTTAGCTGTTGTAAAAGGACCATTATTGTCGGAGGTCCTTTCTCCCTTCCTTCGTTCGTCCTTCCGGCTCATTTCGGTTGTTTCTGAACAGTGTCTATTCCAAGTGGACTTCGAGCATTTCTGAGGAAGAGGTCGAAGATCGAGAGCTTGCCGAAATAACTGCGGAGATAATCGACAAAGCAGATGGTAGCATCAAGAGATAGATTATCGTAGTAAAGTTCATCGAAACAGTGATTCCAGATACCTGTTCAGCAATAATTCCACCGTTGGTGAAGATGTAGATGTAGGCGATCTGCGCGATTCCATTGCCAATAGCGGCTGCATCCCCCAAGTAATGGTCTTGAAAGATGATCTGTAAACCGCTCAGGAGAGTAATCAGGATCGCGTAACCAGTGAACAGCGATTCATTGGACAGAGGTAGATTCGACAGCTCGGCGGCATAATTTTTGAGCAAAAGATCGGGGATTTCATAGAAGATGAAAATGGTGAGGATTCCATAGAAAGCTGCGTATGCTGCTCTTGAAACAAAAATACCAAGTTCTATTCCAAAGATCTTTCGGGTCAAGGTGTCCCACCCACAGATTTCGTAATCTGCAAAAACGGCGGTGTTGCTGGAGACTGAGAGAGAGCAATTTCTACAGTGTAAGATCCTTTCGTGACGCCACTTGCGAAATCGCTCGTCGGGAGCTGAAGATCAAAAGTCTGCTGATTCTCGCCCTCCGAGAAATTGAGAACCCCCGAAGTACCTCCGTAGCTGCCTGGAGATTTTCCCGGAATATCCGTCAAGTTAGCACTCAACCACAAACTGCCGGATGCTACCGGTGAGGCATCTTCCCACGAGAGGATTAAAGGGACACTGAGGGTTTGTCCATCCGGAGCCAGATGTGCTCCTGATGCATTGAGAGAAGCAGAGAGATCTCCTAGAATGGGGCCGGCCGTGGTATTTGCAGCTTTGGTGATATTGATGCCGAGAAGGGGAACCATGTGCGCGGATATAGTAGTGTTGATGCTTACCAAACTGGAATTAACCGCGGCCTCCTTCAAGGCTTCGGAGCTCTTCATCAATTCCGTGAAATTCAGAGGAATAGAAATATTGAGGCTCTGAGACTGGTTGGGCTGGATAACGTAGGCGCCGGAGTCAAAACTCCCTATAGTTGCATTATTCAGAGTAACCGTCCCGAGTAGCTCCAGTGTGAGAGGAAAGGTCATCTTGTTCGGGACGTTCAAGCCAGAGATTCTTAGGTTGGAACCATTGATGGAAATCTGCACTTGGTTCGATGATCCCCCTGTAATGGTGGAAGTAAGTGCGCCGTATTCTTCGTACCCGGAATAAGCCGCGGTGGCAGCAATTGAAATCGTGGCTAGCAGAATTGCGAGGGAGACAAGCTTGAGGGTCTTCGAGATAAACGGGGGTTCCCTAGGCATATGACAGCCCTCGGGCGATCAAAAAAAGTTGCTTGCTCTAGTTGTCGGCAGGTACTTCTAGAACTTGGGTCTGGTTAGTTTTACCAGCTATGGCTACGGTTGACACCATTCCGGTGCCTTTGTCTACTTTGAAAGTGACTACACCAACGCCGCGATCTACCTTCATGAATTCCACCCCTCTCAAAAGGAAGGTTGATCCCACCCAGCCCATAATGCCGAGAAACATCACGACGATAGCTGCCTGCAGCAAAGAATTCAGACTGCCAACAAAGTCGGCGCCAGCGGAGTTGAAATCACTCTGCGCAAGTCCCATGTACACCCCGTACACATCGAAGGCAACTACGAAAGTTGCTGCAAGCATTACCGCGCCCACGATTGTTATAATTAGTCCTGTTGATCCCGACTTGTGCGAGAAAAGCGTCAAGGCCGAAGAATCATGAGTAAAATGTGCTTTTTCTTATAAATCACTTGAGAGCTCTGAATACTGTTTCCGGATCTCATTTCTCTTTCTGTACTTGATCGGTGCCTAACTGTCTTGGCGAATTCTTCCCCCGACTTAGTCTGTCGGAATAATTTCCGGTTACAGAATAAACACAAGATGGGCAAAGTATCAAAATATGTTGACTAGGTTCATTAGATATGTCGTAAGCCTGTCGATCTCGCGTTTTACAAGAGCGTGTGTGTTCAAAAAGTGAGCAGCAGAACCGAACAAATCACCAGCGAAGTACGGCGGTTGGTAATGACGGCTAGGAGCCTTCAGGCACAGCTAGATCAATCCATCCCAAAGAAAACCCACGAGGAAGTCGTCGCACGAATGCAAGGAACAATCGACGGCATGGCACAGGAACTGAGAAGAACCAAAACTCAGTTGGAAGAGACCCAGACCATCGGGGCGGGACTATCCCTTCTGAGTAGACAGGTCGCAGCCTCAAGCGAGCAGGTCAAAGAAGCTACAGTGAAGCTCTCTGAGGTCACAGTACCGAATCAGGTCTTCCAGCAAGCGATGGCCAAAATTTCGGAGCTGGAACAGGTAGTCAACAGAAAGGAGCAGGAGATCAAATCGATCAACGACTCCACCGTCCTCAAGGAGCAGTACATGCGTGCGGAAGCAAGAATCTCGGAGTTAGAGACGATCCTCTCCAATTCGATGCCCAAGACCGAGTTCGAGGACCTCTCCCAGCAGATCGACACTCTGACGAAGACGGCTCCCCTCATCCAGAGCACGGATGTCGAAACACTCTCTCCACTCTCGGCCCCTCAAACCGTGCAAATAACCGCCAACTAAAAAGGACCTCCCCTTTCGGAGGCCTTTTCCTTTTTCTTTTCCTCACCGGATCTTTGTTGGATGTTTTTTCCGAGTGTCCTAATTCCTGAATTTAGGGCCTACCAGCTTAATATTACGACAAATAGTCCAACCGCCGGAATGAAATATCACACTACCCGGAACACTACATAAATATCCAGCTTTAGTACGCAAACCGTTTTCACCTTGCGCAGGAATTTCGATAGAAGGAATTATGGCATTGCAGCCGTTGTGATAGTAGTTGTTGTCGTAGTAATCATTGTTGTTATTGGAGCAGGGGCGTATCTCGCCCTAGGCTCTTCAAAGTCGACCACTAACACAACATCGACACAGAGCGCACCTCCACCGAGCAGCACTACCCAAAGCCTGACGTCTACCCCGTCGAGTAGTAGCAGCTCTTCGGTGGTCGTGAGCAGCTCCAGTCCTATGACAACTCCCTCGTCAAGTTCTAGTTCTATGATGACCAACACCTCAAGCAGTATGATGACGAATTCAACCTCAACGGCATCACAATCTCAATCGGTGACAGCTGTTGGCAGTTGTTCGAATATTACAACCACAATAACAACGACGGAAACGTTTTCTGCAACGACCATTACTTATTCAGCGAGCGTAGTGACAGAGAATGGCACCACAGTTTCCCCGACCACCGCAACTTACGCAATCTCGGGAGAGACCTACGGGTGTTTCACGTTTGCAGGAACGACTTATTCATTGACTGAGAATTTCGGATACACGTTGAACGGGACGACCTACACCAATCCTGGATACACGGAAACTGTGAACGCCTCCACAACCACTGAAACTATGACTGAGACATACCCCGCCCCATAAATTCAGTAGCAGAAATCTAGAGCTCTGACTCTCAAGCTTAATCCGATATGCGGGGAAGTTTGAGAAACTGCGTCTTACTTGTCAGCCACTCTCAAGTATGCCCCTGTAGTGGAGGTAAGTTCGATCTCCAAGGAGTACGGACAAGTAAAGGCTCTTTCTAATCTCGATCTGAGGCTGGAGCCGGGAGAGATCTATGGCCTATTGGGCCCAAACGGCGCTGGGAAAAGCACACTAATCAAAATTATAGCGGGTCTGCTCACCCCATCATCTGGTTCGATTAAAGTCATGGGGATAGATCCCACAACGAATCCAACTGGAGTAAAATCCGAGATTGGATACGTGTCCGAGAACTCTACTCTTTATGATTCCCTCTCACCGCGAGATTTTTTTGAATTTGTTTCTTCGGTCCGCAAAACGGATCCCAAGCTAGCTTCGGACCGGATTGCGACTCTCGTCCCCGCCTTTGGGATTGACCAGTTCTATGATTCCCCGATTGCCACGCTTTCCATGGGGACGAAACAGAAGATTTCGATCATAGCGGCACTCTTGCACGAGCCACCTCTCTTGCTTCTTGACGAGCCACTCAACGGGCTGGATGCCCGAAGCTCCAGGATCGTGAAGGACATAATCTCTCTCCATGCCAAGAAAAACCGTGGCGCAGTCCTTTTCTCCACTCACATCATGGAGGTTGCCGAAAATGTGTGTGATAAAATCGGGATTATTTATGATGGAAGAATAGTCGCAGAAGGATCCCTGGAGGATCTGAGGCATAAAGCCCGCTCCGTCGATGGTCCCAAAAATCCAATAACTTCGTCCAAAGAGACACTGGAAGAGGTTTTTCTCAAGCTCACTCACGAGCAGGAGGAGATACAAGAAACGATCCGAACCTTGAGGTCTGCTTTCTTCGCGGAAGAGACTGCACGCTAGAGTTCGAGTGCTCATTCCTGATGAAACTCCGCGAAGCTTGGAGTCTCAGTAGGTACCCCTACCGCGAAGTGGCCTATCGGTCAATCGAAAACAGCCGGGGGGCGAGCTCGGGCTATGGTTTGTACGGTCAGGATCTAAAGAAACGGTTTGACCGGACAATCGGGAGCGCCCGGACGAGCAAGGTAGCATTTGCGGTTCTCGGCACGATAGGTGCATTCTTTCCCTTCTTGGAGTATGTTGTGGCCCCGACTCCCGAAGCTCTGGTTAGTGGCATCTCGCTCAGTCTTGCGATATCGCTTGCGTATATTGTATTTTACTCGCTACAAATTCTCCCAGCCTTTTCCAGTGGGGAGTCTTACGTTCTTTTGCGATCCCTCCCTCTCAGCGACCAAGATTTCTCAATCGTTTCAATGTTCTCCTTCATGAGAACATTCGACTACATAGCACTCACAACTACTATAGTGCAGGTGGGTTCCGTCGCCATTCTCACAAGATCCGTGATCGCGACAATTATGATGGTGGCAGGGTCCGGTATGAACATAGTTTTTGCGATGGCGATCGCTCTCTGGTTTTCGGGAATCTTTTACAGGAATGTCACGAAGGGAGGGAGATCTCTTGCAGCCAAGATCGGCCGGGGCCTTTTTCTGGTTACATGGGGAATAGCGGCCATGAGCATCGCGTTTCTTTTCAACTTCATCAGCTACGCCCTTCCCTATTTCACGGGCGCTATCTTGGGAGCGATTACCCAGCCACTCGGTCTCATTCTAGTGGTGATGCACCCCTTTTCCACTGGAATGGCGATCACAGATGTGGTCTATCCGCATCTGTTGGCTCAGACCCGGCTATCTCCCAGGCTGACTCTCCTTGTACCGCGATATGTGCCACCGATCCTCGCATATCTTTCAACGTTTGCGTATTTCGGATTGAGCTTTGTTGTTGGGCAGCGAACCTTTCGAGCGGTAGCACGAACTACGGAAGGATACGGACTCACAACTATGAAACGACAGGTAGTCGATTTTTCAATGAAGCTGAAAAAACCTCTAGCAGCGTACGTTCTCAAAGATCTGCGCCTTGCTTCCAAGAACCCATCTCTTGCTTTCTTCTATGCCACTCCGCTCTTTGAGGTGATTACTCTTGCAGTTGTAACAGTTCAATTTCCCACCATGCGAGCGACGCCGATGATCATTGCGACAGTCCTGGGATGCTTCTTCACTCTGATGATCTGCTCTACGCTGTTGAACACAGAAGGGGCGGGACTGGAGTACACTTTGTCGCTGCCACTCAGGGGCAGGACGATCATAAACGCGAAGGCACTTATCGCCAGCTTAACTTACACGCCGGTTCCAATTGCGTTACTTTTGATTGGACTCTCGAAGCAGGTCACCTCTCCCTTCACTCTTGTGATACCCTTTGTCGAAGCAATCTCCGTGGTTTCCGCTTGCATTTTTCAAATCGCCTTCTTTGTGAAACCACGCAAAGTACGAGATGCGTCTGGAAGAAAAGTCACACTGGTACAATCAGAGGGCTTCAGCATCATGGCAGGGTCGGATGTGAAGCGTCTGATGGAGTCGTTTGCGATTTCGTCCTCAATCGTGCTGACTCCAATTATTGTCTACTCAATTGCCTTTCTTTTCTCGCTGAATCACGAATTAGCCATTGTTGTGATGACTTGCGCTTGTGTCGCAGAATTCATGATAATATCGACTCTCGTGAGACGAGCTGTTTCGTGAAGGGCTATTTCAGAAATCTTGCTTGCGAAAGATTGAGACCATGGACGCGCAGGAAAGGGCGATCCCTGCGATGAAAAAGTATTGGCCGGCGTTCAAAAGACCCCTCGAGACTCCCATTGAAAGAAAGCCCCCCAAAAGAAAGAGAAAAAGTCCACTACCAGTTAGTATCAGATTTAGTCTACTTATGGGATTTTGAGCGGATCGCGTATTCTCCAAATAGGGATCTCGGGCGAATTTCACTTGCAGCTCTGTAGGCTATATAGCTGCCAGCAGATTCAGAGCTTTGTTACTTCTTGGTTTGTATCCCTGATCTTTGATAGTATTTTCTTTTGGGAGTAGAGGATGGCCGATCCAATTGAGAGAGCAACGGAGACAAGGAAGAGCGGAGAACTCGTGAGAGCTATTGTAAATCTCGCCAGGGTTAGCGGAATAGGACCCGAGAAATTCGCATTCAGCACGGTCTCAAGGACTGCTCCATAAAGAAATCCCAACGAGGGAATGCCCAAGAAAACCAAGGGATGCTTTGTGGCAACATAATCCATGAATTTGGTTTCAAAGTGGACAAATTGCACTAGGGATTCCTGTTGTACCGCGCTTTCACTAAATGTCACAGTTGGAAACTCCCTTACTCGAAGCCCCTGCTGATCAGCAAACTCCAATACCTCTTTCTCGACCACCACGCTTCCCGTCCCGGCAGGAGAGATCATCGCCAGCGCTTTCTTTCCATAGGCCCTGAAGAGCGATGCTCGATCGGTCAGACGACCTTCATGTCTAGCATGATCCACGGCCTCCCGGTCAAAACTGGAGCCAATCGCAATATCGATCTCATCCTTCTGTACAGCTTCGACGAGCCGAGAAGCATCGGTGAGGCTGATATTCGAGCCGACGGGAACCGTAAGAAGTACCTCGGCCTTCAATTTTTTCGCTGCGAGATAGAGGGAGGTAATGGCATCAGACCGACCCAATTCTCTTGGGTGCTTGAACACTCTGCACCCCATTTTCCTGCCGATCTCTTCGGTAGCGTCGGAGGAGCCGTCGTCGCAGATTACAATATCAGCCCCGAGAGGGAGGAGGTGGACAACTGTCTTGGCGATGGTTGCCTCAGCGTTGTGACAGGGGATTCCAATGAGAACTGTCGTAGATCTAGCTTCGGTTTTTTTGGGCGCACTTTCTTCGGGAGCTCCCTTGGCATCTCGAGAAACCACAGCTTCCTGCTTCAAGTCAGCTGTCGGGTCTTTGCGCCAGAAAAATTTCTCGGCAGGAGATTGGGACAATAGAGTACTCAGATTTTGAAGGCCCGACTATTCAATATCGAAATTGTGTTACCAAAACTGGATACTATAGGTTACACTGAGAAGGAGAACGTCTATTTTGTCCTCGGAAGTATCGGAAGTCGAGAGTTTGAGGATTCTGATGAACTCTAGCGAGAGTTAGCAAAGAAATTACTGGCTGTGCAGCGTAACATGACTTAAAAAAAAGGCCGGTCGCCCTAATTTTCTAGGGCGAGACCCTTCTCTTCCAAGGCTCTGCGAATCTTCCACGGATTCAATGGCATCTCGACATGCGTGACGCCCGAGTAAGCCAAAGCGTCGACGACGGCATTTACGAAAGCTGCGGGGGAACCCACGGTAGCGGACTCTCCGACGCCCTTCAATCCCAGCGGGTGATGCGGGCTGGGTGTCACTGTCTTATCGGTCTCCCACTTTGGCGTTTCCACGGCCGTGGGTATGAGATAGTCCATGAAATTGCCTCCATAGACATTACCGTCCTCGTCGTACTTGATCTCCTCAAGAAAAGAAGTACCAAAGCCCATAGTAAGAGCTCCCTGGATCTGGCCATCAACAATCAACGGATTGATGATGTTGCCGCAGTCATCCACTGCGATGAACCGCCGAACCTTGGCTTCGCCCGTTCCCCGATCAATGTCGACGACGCAGATGTAGCTACCGAAGGGGAAGGTCATGTTGGGTGGGTCATAGTAATCGACAGCTTCGAGCCCCGCTTCGACTCCGGGCGGATTGTTAGTGTATGCTGCGAAGGCGATCTCCTGAATAGTCTTGCCTTTCGAGGGAGAGCCCTTGACGAAGAACCTATCACGTTCCCACTGCAAGTCTTCCTCCCGCGCTTCTAGTAGATAGGCTGCGATTTTCCTCGCCTTGTCCCGGATCTTCCGGGAAGCCATGGAAGCGGCTGCTCCCGCAGTAGGAGTGCTCCTGCTGGCGTACGTTCCTAACCCGTAGGGCGCGGTATCCGTGTCTCCCTCTTCTATGATGATATCGTCCGTGGGAATCCCGAGCTCTTCCGCGATGATCTGCGCATAAGTCGTGGCGTGTCCCTGTCCCTGCGATTTCGTCCCGAATCTTGCGATCACCTTGCCCGTGGGGTGAATTCGGATCTCTGCGCTGTCGAACATTTTCAGCCCTAGGATATCAAAATCATGCGAAGGTCCTGCACCCACGATCTCGGTGAAACTGCTGATTCCGATTCCCATGAGCTCACCCCTCTTCCGCTTTTCTTCTTGCTCCTTTCGGAGGTCATAGTACCCTATCCGATCCATCGCTTTCTTTAGGGCAGGAGCATAATTTCCACTATCGTAGGTCCAGCCCAGGACAGACTTGTAAGGAAACTTTTCTGAGGGAATGAAATTCTTCATCCGGAGCTCAGCCGGGTCCATGCCCAATTTGTGTGCCAGGACATCCACCATCCTCTCGATCACATAAACCGCCTCCGTCACCCTGAAAGAGCAGCGGTAGGTGATACCTCCCTGGGGCTTGTTCGTGTAAGCCGCATCCACTTCGCAGAAAGCTTGCTTCAGGTCGTAGGAGCCGGTGACGATGCTGAAGAGACCGACAGGAAACTTTGTCGGATTCGCATCACCGTGGAAGGCGCCATGGTCGCTTATCGTTTTGATTTTTACGGCAGTGATAGTGCCATCCTTCTTCGCTGCGAGTTCTCCCGTCATGTGAAAGTCTCGACCAAACGCAGTGGACGGAGTATCGTCCGACCTATCATTGATCCATTTCACCGGATGACCGGTGAGGATCGAACCCACGGCGGCCACTATGTAACCAGGATAGACGTATACCTTCCCGCCGAAACCACCCCCGATATCCGGCGAAATGATTCGGATTTTGTTTTCCGGTATCTTCGTGACCAGGGCCGCTACGGTTCGCACTGCGTGGGGTGCCTGCGAAGTCATCCATAGCGTAAGATGGCCCTCCACCGGATCGAAGTCAGCCACACAGCCGACAGTTTCCATGTACGACACGTGGATGCGCGGATAATACATGTCCTGCTTCACAACCACGTCAGATTCTGCAATCACCTTGTCAGTAGCCGCGCGGTCTCCCACCTCCCAATGGAAGATGTGATTTGTTCCTTTATCCGGTCGGATAATTGGCGCGTCTTTCTCAAGAGCTTTGAAGGGATCGGAAACCGCCGGAAGAGGATCGTAATCTACATCTACTGCGGCAACTCCGTCCGCTGCGGCATACCGGTCCGTAGCAATCACACCGACTACCTCTTGTTGCTGGAAGACCACCTTTTCAGTGGGGAGGACCATCATCTTGTCGTACGCCAGAGTGGGAATCCAGTCGAGTCCCAGGCCCTTAAGGTCGTTGCCTGTTACGACAGCGAGAACTCCTGGAACGGCCTTGGCCCTGTCGGCATTGATGCTCTTGATCTTGGCGTGTGCATACGGACTCCGCACAAAATCCAGGAATAACATTCCGTTCAGTTTGACGTCATCCACATAGTGCCCCCTGCCTCGAATCAGAGAGGGATCTTCCTTTCTCTTGATAGGGTGCCCTAATCCATTGATCACCGTTGGTGGAGCTTCTGTAGTCGCCATTTTATTTCACTCCTTTACCTCGCAGGTACCTCGACCTGTTGCCGCATCTTTTCTGCAGCGTACTGGACTGCTTCCACGATCTTCACGTAACCGGTGCAGCGACACAGGTTCCCCGAAATCCCCCTTCGGATCTCTTCCTCTGTCGGGTCAGGGTTTTTCTTCAAGAGTTCAATCGACGCAATCATCATGCCCGGGGTGCAGTAGCCACACTGGAGGCCGTGCTTCTCCCAGAAACCCTCCTGAATGGGGTGTAGTTTCGCCCCTTGAGCTAACCCCTCCACTGTAGTCACAGACTTGCCGTTTGCTTGAACTGCGAAAACAGTGCAGGATTTGACCGCAGTACCGTCCAGGAGCACCGTGCAGGCCCCACAGTTGGAAGTGTCACACCCTATATGCGTGCCAGTGAGATTGAGATTCTCTCGCAGAAAATGCACCAGAAGCAGCCTCGGTTCGACCGTTGCCTTTTGATCTTGCCCGTTGACTTTGACCGAAATATCCATCTTGTTCGCCATCTCTACATCGCTCCTCCCGATGCTCTTTTTTGAGCGAGCTTTAGCGCCCGCACAGTAAACACCTTGACCATTTCTTTCTTGTAATCTGCCGGACCGCGAAGATCTGCGGTGGGGTTCGCCTTTCCTGAAGCAAGGTCGCCTGCTTTCGCCAGAACAGTCGTATCAGTGAGACTTTTTCCCTTGAGATAGTCCTCGGCCTCCTTCGCCTTTAGGGCGGTGGGACCAACAGAAGTAAGCCCGATTCCGGCTTTCAAACAGTTCCCGCTTCGATCTAGTGAAACCTGAGCTGCCACTCCGACAATGGCAAAATCACCCACCCTCTTCTCCAGTTTCATATAGGCTCCCCCACTTCCAGGAGCAAAAGCTGGAAGAGCGATCTCGGTGAGTATCTCATCATGGGAAAGTGCTGTCGTAAAAGAATCCACAAAAAAATCGACAGCTTTGTAGTTCTTCGTAGCTCCACCCGGTGACGCGGAGGTGAACTGCGCCTCGAGTGCGAGCATCGTAGCTGGTAAATCATTAGCGGGGTCCGCGTGACTGATATTTCCCCCTGCCGTCCCTCTATTCCTCACAAGTGGGTCGGCAATGTTCATCGCTGCATCGTGTAAAATGCCGTACTTCGACTTCAAAAGAGCCGACGATTCAAGTTCCGCCATCCGGGTCATCGCTCCTATCCGCAGCATCCCCCCGGATTCCCTGATGTAGCTCAAGCCACCGACGCCATTCAGATCTATGAGGTGCGAGGGTTGACCCAAACGCAACTTCATGACTGGGATCAAACTCTGCCCGCCGGCCAAGATCTTGGCGTTCTCTCCGGATTTCTTCAAAAGGTCTAACGCTTCAGGAAGCGATGTGGGCGCATAATATTCGAACGACGGTGGGATCATTCAAACTCCGGGAGCCGTTAAACCGGGATGGCGCTATTATAGTTATATCAAATGCAACCCGAATGCGTGGCATTTCTGAAGATGAGATCGAGGGAAAACAGATTTCTAGAACAATCGTCCTTTTAGGAAATTGTTTCATCAGAGGGGTAGGATCGAAATTCGTTGGTAGATAGAAGGACGGGGAAGCCACAACAGGGTCTCAACAACTTTGAGCAAGTCCACACCCTTTTTGAAAAAGCAAGTTATGTCGCCGACTCGCAGATCGACATGTCAGTCTTTCTGGCAATGAAGATGGGAAAGCCACTATTGATCGAGGGAGACCCTGGGTGCGGTAAAACCGAGATTGCCAAGGTACTGAGCGAGGGCCTGGGCGCGAGATTAATCCGGTTGCAGTGCTACGAGGGATTGGACGTGAATTCTACCATTTATGAGTGGGACTATCTCAGGCAGCTCCTCACGATCCGAATTGAAGAACAATCTGGAAAGGCTTCTACGAAAGATTTAGAGCAAAAGATTTTCAGCGAGCGCTTTCTGCTAAAGCGGCCCCTACTGGAAGCAGTGCTTGCGGACGACAGCGTGCCACCGGTACTGCTTATCGATGAGATTGATCGAGCCGACGAGGAGTTCGAGGGATTTCTCCTAGAGTTGCTCGCCGAGTTCCAGGTAACCGTTCCAGAGTTGGGTACTTTTAGGGCAAAACTAAAACCAATAATCATCATCACGTCGAACCACACCCGGGAGCTGGGGGATGGTCTGCGCCGCCGGTGTCTGTACCTTTACATTTCGTACCCCAGCTTCGAGAAGGAGCTCAAGATAGTGAAACTAAAAGTGCCGGGGATCGAGGAGAAGTTGGCGAAAGATATAGTGTCGGCGGTCGAGAAGATCCGCTCGATGGAGCAGATCATTCGAAAGCCCGGGACCTCGGAAACTCTGGACTGGGCAGAGGCGCTCCAAACCTTGGGAGAGAAGGAGCTTACTGCGAAGGTAGCCCGGGAAACCCTGAGTTGCGTCCTCAAGAACTCGGAAGAGCTGGCATCTCTAGCAGGAGATCGGCTCCGAGAAGTCCTGCCACAGGGCGCGAAAACTTGACAAACTACGATCCTGTTAACGGCGACTCCTTTGTAAATCGCTTGGTAACTTTCAGCGAGCTGCTACGAGTTGAACAGTTTGGCGTGACACCCGCAGAAACGCTGGACGCAGCTGCTGCCACTCTGGAAATAGGCCTCTCTGATTTGGAAAGCTTTCGTCTCGCGCTCAAGGCTTGTCTTGTAAAACGATCGGAGGATTACGATCGATTCGAGCTTCTCTTCAGTAGATTCTGGCTGACAAGACCCGTCAAGCCGAAGGAGAATCCTCTCGGCAGGATCTCTATACCCAAACAAATCGAGAGGAGCTTGCGGATTCCTCCGAACTCCTCGAATCAAACGGGAAGAGGGAGGATCACTGGGGGAAGCATGATCTCTTCAATCGGCCCAAACGTCGAAGACGCAGACAAACTCCTCGGAATCTACAGCCCTCTCGAAACGACGAGCCGCAGGAGTTTCGAAGAGCTGAACTTTGCTAGGGACCGTGCCCTCCTTAAGAGGGGTCTCCGGAATTTTGCAAGAGCCACGGCCACGAGACCGGGCAGGAGGTTTAGAGAATCAGGGAAGGGTGAGAGAGTGGATTTTCGCAAGCTCTTTCGGAAGAACCTGAAAACCGGCGGACATGCGACCGAACTCGATCTCCGGTCGAGGAAGCTCACAAAGTCCCGACTGGTGGTTCTCTGTGATATCAGTGGGTCGATGGATTCGTACAGTACGCGCGTCCTAAAACTGCTTTTTCATCTCGCTAACACGATCAGGGGTTCCCAGGTCTTCGGGTTCAGCACACGCGTCGTTCCTCTAAATCAGTACTTGCGCGGGAGATCCTGGAAGGAAGCTTCACGGCTGGTATCTGAAAGAGTGGATGTCTGGAGCAGCGGGACCAGAATCGGCGGTGCTCTGGGAGATCTGCTTTACAATCATTCCGGAGTGCTCCGATCTTCCACGGTCTTCATCATGATCAGCGATGGCTGGGAGCTTGGCGACTTGGCCACCCTTCGAACAAGGTTGAATGAAATCCGGAGGCGAGTGGGGGAAATAGTTTGGATAAACCCCCAGGCCGATAGCCCGGATTACGTTCCGCTCGCAGAGGGGATGAAGAACTCTATGCAGTACATCGACATTTTCGCAGGGCTGGAAATCTTTTCTAACAGGGCCAAGTTTAGGCGTACATTCGGATAAAATTCCAATTACGAAAAGTCACTTAATTTGTCCGAATTGGGAAACCAGATAGTACAAAAACTTGGATTCGTTGCCGGCAACTGATTTATAGCTCGATGAGCCATTTTCTC
>JASHXQ010000235.1 GCA_030043455.1 Nitrososphaerales archaeon
TGCGAAAACAAAGTTATGCACCCTGTTTTCGAGCATGGCCTCCAGGACGTTGATCGTACCGATCAAATTGTAATCCAAATCGGCGCGCCGGTCAGAGAGACTGACTCGCATAAGAGCGTGGGCTGCCAGATGAAAGACTGCATCGCAGTCCACCGTCAATTGTCGTAAGAGTACTTGCTCTCTAACATCTCCCTCGACGATCCTCAGCTTTTCGTTGCGAGCTTGATGGGCTAGATTTTCTCTGAAGCCAGTAAGTAAATTGTCAAGTACAGTTATCTGCCAGCCATCGAGCAACAAAGTGTCCACAAGGTGGCTGCCGATGAACCCGAGTCCACCGGTAACGAGAGCTTTCATCTCCCTTTCTTTACTCTCGCCAGCTAGACGTTATGCACTACCTTGCTTCCTTCGAAATCAAACCTGAAACGGTACTCGACCAAGCCTTCTCGAGCTAGGGCAAGTCGCAACTCCCGTTGATTTTCGTCGCTGAACACCATCAAAAAACCTCCACCACCGGCCCCCATTATCTTGCCCCCGAGCGCTTTATTTTCCTTCGCGATTGAATACCAACGATCGATCCGATCATTGGTCATGTTGTTGGTAACCCCTCTTTTTAATGTCCAGTGTTCGTCCAAAAGCTCTCCGAACCTTCGAAGATCGCCGGATTCAATTGCCTTCCGGCTTTCGAGGCCGATACGCTTGATAGAATGCATTTTTTCGATCGCCTTCCCGTCTTCCAGAGCTACTTGTTGCTCTTGCCTTCGAAGTACTTCATTTGCGCTGCGCTTGATCCCGGTGTAAAACATCATAACGCCGCTTTCCAGCTCTGCGACAATTTCATCAGACAAATTGAGATCGTAGACCTTCACATCACCCTTGGTGCCGACGTCGTACGCCTTAATTCCGCCGAGACTTGCGGCGTACTCGTCCTGTTTTCCGGAGGGCTCCTTCAGCCGGTTCATGGCGATGGCACAAGCCTCCTCTGCGATTTGTTCAGGCGTTTTTGTTATTTTTCGGTAGGCATAGAGCGCGTTGAGTAGCCCAACTGTGAAACTCCCGGAGGATCCCAAACCCGTTGAGGCAGGAGCATCTGCCAGTGAAACGACCTCGACGTGATCTTGTATATTCAGAAGCTTCAGAGCTTCGCGGGCAGAGGGATGCTTGACTTCCTCACGATTATCCACGACTTCAGTCTGAGAGTAGCTGATACGAATGCCTGGCTCAAATCTTTTGTTCACGACGATGTGCATGTATTTGTTAATCGCGCCGGAGATGAAGAATCCCCCATACTTTGTATAATACCAAGGAAGATCAGTTCCGCCTCCTCCGAGGGGCATCCGGAAGGGAGTCCTCGAAATGATCAAAGCCTGCGATTCTTAACGAATTTCCTCCACATTATTTAACGGATTTGCGAAACTGTATAGAAACACGCCTCGAGGAGTGCGAGAATCTGCTAGCTCTGAAATTTCTGATCCGATCTGATCGCTTCCCTTGGCGATCCAGTTTGATCATTTTGCGCGTTCCTGCAAACGGATGATGCCACGAGTGTTGAAAGCTAATTAACGAATTTTGAACCCTCGATTTGCTTGGAATTGCCATCTGGTCGAACCAATAGTTACTTGGAAGAAGTTGCAGAGATAAGTACGAAACTCGATCGCGGAACTATTGATCAGGCAATCGAGATCTTTCTTGAGGCGTGGAAGAGTGATTCGCAAATCTTCATTATTGGGAACGGTGGGTCAGCTTCGACAGCGACTCACTTTGCCTGTGACCTTAACAAGTGGGTCTCCGACCGAGCAGATCGAAAATTTCGTGCTTTCGCACTTGTGGACAACATCCCACTGGTAAGCGCCCTAACGAACGATAACGGCTGGGGAGACGTGTACTCTGAGCAGCTTCGAAATTTCTTTAGAAAGGGAGACGTGCTTGTCGCGATTAGTGTTCATGGTGGATCCGGAAGTGACCATGCGGGGCCCTGGTCTCAGAACTTGCTCAAAGCTGTGAAATACGCCCGGGATAACGGTGGTAAAGTCGTAGGTCTTGCAGGCTTCGATGGAGGGTTGCTAAGGACAGCTTCCGACTCTTGCATAGTAGTTCCTGCGAACTCTACCCCCCACGTAGAGGGGATGCATCTCGTGCTGGCGCATCTGATGTGCGAACAGTTGAGGGAAAAAATCTCGACTGCTGCCGGACATTATTGAGTAACAGTCTGAGGAGCCTTTGCGCTCTTTGAAAGAAAGTCGATCCACGCTTGGTCGAATTCGACGATTGTCTCTTCGGTTCTCTTATTGAAAGGCATTATCTTGAGGATTTTCGTGGGAATGGTCATAACGTGCGCGCCACAAGCGATGGCAGTCGACACGTCATCGGGTGTGCGGATGCTGCCCACAATCAATTTTGAACTATAACCTCCTTCCTTCGCAAAAGCAACGTAATCGCGAATGATTTGGTTCGGGTCCTGCCCAGCTTCCTTAGCTCTGTTATAGAAAAGCGATACGAAGGTCGCTCCTGCTTTGGTGGCCAGGACTAGCTGGTTGAAGGTCATCATAACAGTCATGTTTGTCCTGATAGCCTCCTTCGTGAGCTGATTCACAACCTTGAGACCGTCTCCGTTGCCGAACATGGCGACCTTTATGACGATGTTCTTGTGCCAGGATGCATATTCTCGAGCCTCGTCCAGCAAGTCGTGGACATTGTTTTTCGTAGTTTCGACGCTGATGGGCCCATCCACGATATTGCAAATATCCAACACCCTCTTTTTAAAATCCACACCTCCTTCCGCAAGGAAGATTTTCTGGTTGGTGGTGACTCCGTCAATCAACCCCCATGTAGAAATTTCTTCAATTTCGTTCAGAGAAGCAGTGTCGAGGAAAATCTGGACCATATTTTCCGGATATTGGCACGCTCAGATGCTAAATAAGTATTTGACCATATGATCCTTCAAATCTCTATAGGGAAGAGGCTGGGCCAGTCTTAATTTTCGAATAGCCCCGCGTTCTCCAAAAGAAATTTTTGGAATTCGCGCAATCCCGAAACGGTTCCGATTTCATAGAATCGATCGAAAGTGGGAAAGGCGGCTAATTCGTTCCTTTTGATCAATTTACCATAGAATTCTTCTTCCCCGACCGCTCTACCCTCTGGTATATACTCGAGGGCTATTTTTTGTAGCAAGGTTGCCCCAAAATTAATCCAAGTCAACTCAGGATCGGTTCCACTCTTGTCATATTTCGTCACCAATCCATTCTGAACTTTGAGATCACTTTTTCCGAACTGATTGTGATTTTCCAACACCGCCATCGTTCCCAGCTTTCCTAAAGAATGAAAGTCGTCAATAAACTCAGCATAGTCCATTCGAAGGAATGAATCACCATAAGTGACCATGAATTCTGGCTCAAGGAGGCTCGTGGCATTTTTCAATGCACCTGCCGCCCCAAGGAGCTGATCTGGCTCTTTGCTGTATGAAATCGAGATTTTTAGGGCATCCCCTCCGTGAAAATAGTCCTCGATCACTTTTGATTTGTAACCCGCGCAGATGAGAAATTTTTGGAATCCATTTTTCAGCAGGAAACGGAGCTCGTAATCCAGAAAGGGCTTTCCCGCTACTTGAACCATGGGCTTTGGGATGTTTTCGGTGAGCGGCCGCAATCTCGTGCCCAGACCACCGGCTAGAATCACAGCTTGCAAAGAAAAATTACCCCTCTCACTATTTTTTGATCAGTTTCTTGACGAGAGAGGGGACATCGCTGAACTTGCCGACGAGGAAGTCTGGCCGCGCTTTTTCTTCCTCGATCGTGCGATTCAGGAGATCCGTCATAGTGCCTACGAGAATCGTCCTCACGCCGGCCGCCCTCCCAGCTTTCACATCCACGAGAGAGTCGCCAACCATGAAAGACTCATCGAGAGCCAGGTCGAGATCTAAAGCTGCTCGATGGAACATCCCCGGCATCGGCTTCCTGCAATCACAGACCATCCTGTATTTCTTCAAAAGGGCGTTCGGATGATGTAGGCAGTAGTATTCTCCGTCATACTCCGCGCCACTTTTGGCCAGCTCTACTCTTATCTTTTGGTTCATCCGGAGAAGCTCCAAGTAGCTTATTTGCTTCTTCGCCACCCCAGGCTGGTTGGAAATAACGACGATCCTTGCGCCCATCTCCCGTAGAGCTCTAACTGTCTCTCCGGCGTGGGGCATGACCCTAAGTTGTTTTGCCGACAGCGGGCTGCCGATCCGGTCCTGATCCTTGTAAAAGACCAGTTCGTTTAGAACCCCATCTCTGTCTAGAAAAACGGCCCACGATTTCAAGCCATGCCATCCGGAATGAAAGAAAAATTAAGCGGCCGGAGAGCAGAAATGTCGTTTCTTCTGGCTTTCATGGAACATGTTTCTGGAAGTCTCCGCTAAAAATTTACATAAGAACCTTAAACCGTGGATTACGGATCCCGGTAGTTCTCTTGGACAATTGGCTAATCGTGGAGCTGCTCACACTGGGGCTGACTCTGCCAGTATTGGTAGTTTCGTATTACTGGGCAGCTCTAGTGTTTTCTTCATTCGGATATCCGAAGAATCTCGGCCGAAAAGAGGTAAAGCTGGATCATTTTCCCACTGTGTCACTTCTGATTGCCACCTTTAATGAAAGGTTCGTGATCGAGCGATCTCTCGAGGCTGTAAAGCGCATCGATTATCCAAAGCACAAACTGCAGGTCGTGGTTGCTGACGACTCCAATGATCTAACTATCGGCATCATTGACGACAAGATTCGCGACCTAAACCGTTTTGGGATATCTGCTACAGTATCTAGACGGCCCTCAAGGGAGAATTTCAAGTGCGGCGCATTGAACAAGGCGATGGAAAGAGTTGTGGGGCAGTATGTTCTGCTTCTGGACGCGGACTCGATCGTTCCTCCCGATGTTCTGACCAAGGGAATACACACCCTTGAGACCCATGACCGGGCATCCTTCGTGTCGTACCGTTACGGGCATTACAACAGGAATTACAACCGGGTTACGAAGCTTTTTGCGTTAAATCAAGACATAGGGGACACCATCTCCAAAATGGGCGCCTACCGACTCGACGCTCCCTTTTCCTCTCAGGGGGGCTTTACGCTCGTAAGGACGAGTGATCTCCGAGAGGTGGGACAGTGGTCGAACGAAAGAATCGCCGACGATACTGACGTTTCCATAAAGATGTACCTAGCGGGCAAACGTGGAATCTACCTGAGCAATGTGGCGATTCTGAGCGAAGATCCGTCCACGCTGGAAGCCTGGAAGAAGCAGGTAGCTCGAACCTCGCAGGGCTGGTGGCGTTGCGTTACAAAGTACTGGCGAAGGATCCTGAGTGCCCGCGATGTCCCATTGCGAAAGAGGCTAGGACTGATCATGATGCTGCTCAGTCCGTTCTCTTCACTGAGCTGGATTTCGGTAACATTTCTCTCTGCAGTAGCCGTCTTATTAGACATCGAGACACCGGCTAATTCCGTCTTTAGCAACCCCTTGTTTGTTGGAGTGGTGGCTACACCCATTTTCATTTCGATGTTGTCCGGGTTCTGGGCTTTGCATTCCCAGGGTCTTTTGAACAGGAGTAATGCAGCGCTGGTCCCGATGCTCGGTTACGCCACCGGGTGTATGATGACTCTTGGATCAATCGGATTCTTTTACGGGGTGTTTGATAGGCTGGGCTTCTTCCTCTACAGAACGCCGAAAGGCGGGGCAGCGAAGGACATCCCCCGAACGAAATATTTCCGGAATCTCACGAACGATCGCAATTCCATCGTAGAAGGGGTGCTTTCCATATCCGCATTGGTTCTCGCAGTTCCGGTGGCCATCCACGGCATCTGGTTTCTCGGATTATCGATGCTCGGGTTTGGGTTGTTTACGTTAAAATCCATGAATCTGACTCGAAACTGGCGCACTGATGCTCCCAAGAAGGCATCCCACGAAATTGCAGCCGAGATTACTCCGAGAGTAACCGATTAAAGATAGCATCTTATCGTCCGCGTCACTTCCTCAACCCCAGGGTATCTCTCCGAGATCGCTTTTACTTGGCCTGATTTCTCTCGAAAGGTCGGGTCTTCCAGACTTCGATCTATTGCTTCTTCGAGTCGGGCGGGCGACAGAGATTCAGAGCGAAGCTCGATGCCCAGACCGAGCTTTTGATATTTTTCGGCATTAGCGAGCTGTTCAGAATGATTGAAGATCGGTACCAGTACTGCAGGAGTACCGAGGTTGATGCATTGCCCGATCGTTCCATGACCAGCCCTTGCAACGATGGTATCTGATAATTCGAAAAGAGCATCCTTCACCGGACACCATTCGTACAGCCATCCTCCCCCGTTCAGTTTTTTGGGTTCCCCCGATCCGTTTGGATAGCCCAGGGACACCACGACATTATACCGCTCGGAAAGCTGGTTTGTCGCACTTAGAGCACTATCGACAAACCTTTTCTTGGTGGCATTGGGGCCGCTGATTTGAATAAAGACGATTTTTCG
>JASHXQ010000236.1 GCA_030043455.1 Nitrososphaerales archaeon
GACTCGATTCTCTTCAAGCTTCAATCTCGTGAAGCGCGGATGGAAGTATGCGATCTTAATTCTCGCAGCGATTTTCGTCATCTTGGAATTTAGCGCGCTGCTGGCGATTCCCTCAGCCTTTGCACATCCTCCGGGTGTTTCTCTCATCTTCTCAGACGAAAAGAACGTTCTAATCGGCCTGTTCTTTTCTTTTCTGAGGGTTTGGTACGTCTACTTCCTCTGCGTCGCGGTGGCCTTGCCATTAGGGATTGCAATCGCTCTTAACGGCAAGGCCTACGACACTGCAACGCCTGCCTTACAAGTAATCGCATCTGTACCCGCGCCGGTCTTACTTCCGGTCCTTGTCACGGCTCTCCATGAAAACGGGGAGGTCGTCGCAGGCGTGATTATTTTTCTCGGCATGATCTGGTACATTATTTTCAACGTCATGGCGGGGGTAAGGAGTCTTCCGGCCGAGCTCTTTGAGCTAAAAAAAGAATTCAAGATTACCAGCATTCAGGCATGGCGCAACATCTACCTTCCGGCAACATTCACGGCTTACGTAACGGGGTCGATCACGGCTATCGGGGCGGCTTGGAATACTTTGATCGTGGCGGAATATTTTCAGCCCAATTCCAACGAACCTCCGATCACCCAAGTAAAATATGGGATTGGGAAGGTCATCGCCGTAGCTACAAATGCCGGGGCTCACGGAGACCTCGTGACCTTGACACTAGCAGTACTTTCGATGACTGTACTGATCGTATTATTCAACCTCACAGTTTGGAGAAGGGTATATCATTACACCACGAAAAAATACACCTACAACCGGTAGTGGGCGGGAAAAGGAAATTCGGGGGGTAGAAATTAGATGAGCGGTTCCTCGACAAGTACAGCTCCACCTAACTCAATGAGCCAGCCCGTCGCTGCTGCTATTCCTTCAATCAATTCTCCACTGATCACCGTGGATCACGTAAGTCTGGATTTCAAAAAGGAAAAAGAACAGCTCCCGGTTCTCAACGATGTCTCTTTCACGGCCTCCAAGAACCAGTTCGTGACGATGACAGGCCCCTCAGGGTGCGGCAAGTCCACCCTCCTTCGTATTATCGGCGGGTTAACCAAATCCTCTTCGGGAGTGGTCAGGTTTCGTGACACTCCAATTACTGCGCCCCGTGCCGAGATCGCTATGATTTTTCAGAATTTTGTCCTCCTGCCTTGGCGGACTTCGCTGGAGAATGTAATGTTCGGGCTTTCCTCCAAGAAGGATCTAAGTGACGACCAGAAGAAGGAAGTATCGATGAAAGCTCTCGAAGATACCGGCCTTAAGGGCTTCGAGAACGTCTATCCCGGGGAGCTCTCTGGAGGAATGAAGCAGCGCGTGGGCATTGCCAGAGCCTTGGCGCTCGCGCCAGAAGTGCTTCTCATGGATGAACCCTTCAGCGCTCTGGACAACTTGACCGCCGAACACCTTCGAAGAGAAATTTACTCACTGTTAATTAATCCCTCCTCATCCATTCAGACTGTCATCATGGTCAGTCATAATGTGGAGGAGATCGTAGAGCTC
The DNA here is from genome assembly GCA_030043455.1 of Nitrososphaerales archaeon. The sequence continues at coordinate 1,544 of JASHXQ010000236.1, forward strand.
TCCGACAAAATCATCGTTCTTTCGGCGAGACCGGGGCATGTCGTCGGGGATCTTACAATCGATCTCCCGCGCCCTCGGGACAAAAAGTCGGAGGAATTTTACAACTGGGTCGACAAGGTGTATTCGCTGCTTGCAACCTAAGAATCGGGATCCAAGGATGGAACCAGGAGTTCCAACGAAGGTCAGCTCTCCTGTCGTCTCTCCGGCTACGACTCCTTCTGGGCCGATGATTATGCCTGCAAATGTTAGGGCAGGACAGGTACTCGGTCTCGTTGAAGTCGTGGGAGGACTCGGAACCACCGTTGATGTTGCGAAATTGGCTGACGAATTCGGATCGGATCTCGTAACCCTCCTTCCTATTCTGGATACTGGAGAACTCTTGGGACTTGTGAAGGTGGATAAGGGAGACATATCCCTCACGGAGTTCGGGTTGAAGTTTCAGAAGACTTCAAAAAACAAGGTGAGGCTCCTTCGGGACCAGCTTTCCAGGATCGAACCCTTCAAAACAGCTCTGGAGTTAGTCGCGGAGAAAGGTAGCATTTCGACCTCCGAAATTGCAGAAGCACTTTGGGCAAAAGATACACGCTGGCACCACACCCCAGAGATTAACGAGACGCTGATCCAAACTCTGCTCATCCACTGGGCTATCTACGCCGGCTTGCTCAGCTACAACGGAAAGACGGGGAAATTTCAGAAAGCCTAGGCAAAGACAAGAAGGGACCCGATCAGGAAAAGCACCGCCGAAGCCACGACACCGATCAGGAACATTTCCAGGCCTGCCCTCAGAAATTGTCTTCCCGATAATCTGCCCTTCCATCCTCCGAGGAGGAACAGGAAAATTAGAGAAAAGAAAACTGACAGCTCGATCGCGACGGACTTTTGCACAATGAAAAGATAACTGCAGAGAGGGACGAGGGCTCCTATCAAGAATGCCAGTCCGATCTCTGCGCCCACCTTGATGGGGTTGTCTAGTTCTTCCCGGTGGAGATGCAG
>JASHXQ010000237.1 GCA_030043455.1 Nitrososphaerales archaeon
GTTACTAGGCGCGATGCAAATCAACAACCTCTTGCGGGGAAGGTGGTAGCCCAAGAGGTAGACAGGTATCAGCTGAGACTGAAAATAGTTCAGTATAACGACATTTGTATTTTCTTTGCGGGGGAACCGCCATATCCTCTTCTCCTCTGATCGCTTTCGAGATTCCCTTTGAAAAATACCCACTCGTCTTTGTAAGACTCAAAGGAAGGAATGGTTCGGTTAGAGAAATTAGGGCGCTACTCGATCCTGTCTGCGATTACTGCGTTCTACCAAAGCCCGATGCCTTCCGGCTGGGTTATCCCGAGGCAGCGCATGACGATCCGATCACCATACCTCCGAACCTGCTCACCATGAGTTCAAGCACGGGATTTTCACAGGGAATGTTGATCAAGCTTCAGGAGCTTACTCTCGGGGATATCAAGCTCCAGAACGTAGACTTTGTCGCTTACGATGTTGCGCAGTCTGTGTGCTTCGACGCGATCTTGGGACGCACCTTCTTTTCTGCCGCCAAATGCAGTCTGGAACTTGATTATTCACTGCATAAGCTAAAAATTACTCGAAAATAAGTCGTTCCTGGAGAAAATTCCCAAACATTTGATCTTCCCTCTAAAAGATCCGATGATCCTTTTTTCCAGAGTCAGCGGTAAGAGCGGAAAGATCCGAGAGCTATCTACGCTTCTCGATTTCAACTCGCATTATTCATGGATCCTCAGAAAAGATGCGGTGGACCTAGGCTACCCGGAAGTAATTAACCGCCCAGAAGACTACGAATCGGTTGCCATGCGGAGAACCCCACACGTCCTGTCCGGAAGGGGGCTGGAGCAAGGCATCCTGGCTCCATTGAAGGAGGTGAGCATTGGGAAGTTAGTGGTAAAGGACGTGGATGCTATTGCCCTAAAATTGGACATTCCCCTGATGCTTCCCATTGACTTGATTCTGGGCAGGAATTTCCTGAATCATTTCAGGCTGACCGTGGACCCAACTGCAGGGACTCTGACTTTGGAGTAGGGCTGCCAATCCGGGTCAACCGGAATTGCGTTTTTCCCTTCTCAGGATCCCAGCCAATTACCCTAGCAGAAAATTTGCCTCCAGTAATTTCGCTGAAGATGGAGGCGACCTTCTCAACCCTGAACCCTCCTTTCAGAATTCTCGTTTCGGACAGGAAAACCGGGTCGAAACGCAGGTTTCTCTCCACCACATCAGGTAGCCATGAAAAGATCCATAATTCCGAAGGGTTGTTTGCTCTCGCAGTTTCAAGATCCAATGGGAGATTAGCGACATCCCTCGGGGAAAAATACAGTTTTACGGAAATATCACGGGTCAGTAATCTAAGGACTCCGTCTCGACCGGTATCATGGGGAAGAAGCTCAAATTCAACGTTGTTCGCACCCTCTCGTGCATATTTGCTCTTTAGAACTCTCCCTACCAAAATAAGGAGGTCTTCTCTCGACAAAATTAGGGCAAGCTCTCCGGAACCTTCGACCCGGAAGTTTTTTTGCAAAATCTCTGCGAGGATCGCCTCCAGCTCACTGCGTTGAAGGCTCCCGGCATTTTCCTGCTGGGAGTAGCCCTCCAGAGCCCTAGAAGCGAGCCCGGTGGGAGACAGAGAAGAGTGCGCCTCCCAGATCGCATTGAGCGCGAAGGGGATAGCTTGTCCGATTAATTTTCGGCGATCTGCTTTTTCCGGTTCATCCTTGGCATCTGTGGACAAGATAAGTGACAGTTGCCCGGATCCTTGAAGTTCAGGGTCGTCGAAAATAGTGCCCCGCTGCCCTAGCGGACGCGGTATTCAGGTCTCAACCGGTAATAGATGTGATTGCTAAATAGTGCAAAGACGACCGCACCGAGAGGACCATGAATGTGCCTTACCAGCGTCTCAAAGCCGTAGCTGTTCAACCCGACGATGGCGAAGGGGCCTATCGGGGAAATGGTTCCGAGTAAAAACAAACCCAGAGCGCCCTGGACAATGACTACAAGCGTGATCAGCCAATAAAGTGCTTTGATCTGAGGGTACCGGGCCTTGAAGAGCCATTCATTCAGGGTCTGCTTGTGGAGAGCTACCTTGACCACTTCCAAGACAAAGATCGCGACACCAACAATTACGATCAAAAAGGCAAACAGAGAATGCAGATCCTCGGCGAAGATCGGAACACTCAGGCCCACTAGTGACGAAGGAAACGCGTTGAAGGGTGGTTGAAAAACACTTGGCGTCGAAATCATGGCTCCAGTCAGGTACTGTCCACCCAGAATCAACATGAACGCAAACCTCAGAGCCATGCCCAGGACATCCCATCTTCCTATGGGGGACTCCCTCGATGGTGTGGGTTTTGCAGGCTTCCACAATCTGTAGAAGAATTCGATGGAAAGAACGCCAATGTCCACGGCGTAAACCAGCGTGATGAATTGGAAAGGCCACCGGTAATTGGACGGTGGAATCTCGGAATTCGCTACGGGCAAGACTAGAACAAAGTAAAGTGTGGCAAGTGCAACCAGGAATAGACCCGCCACGGCAGTTCTGATCCAATACCAGTTTCTTTGTTGAGAAGACTGAGCTCCGGTATAGACTGGAGTCTGCATTACTAACGCCGGAGAGAGCTGATGCTTTAAGCTTTAATCTTTAAAGTTCAGAAAAGGGGACAATCTTCTAGGTCTTTTCTCCAACGGCCATTCTCGAAGACTCCACGTCAGATTCAATCTCGAGATCGGGTTTAGGCGCTGGAGGAGATCTGGAAGCCTCTATCGAGAGGAGACCGGGAAGCTCTTCCAAAGTAAGGAGCATCCCGTCGGGTTTGTTTCTCACAAGGACGTCAATTCTGTCTCTCCCGCCAGGAAGGACAATTGTTCGAATCTTCAGGGTTTTTGCGGTTTGCAGATCAGCGAGCCTAGTGCAAAAATAGATGCACTGATCTGGTTTGAATGAAAGCTTCTCCAGGATACCATTCAATCGCTTTTCCAGATCAAACGTTTCTTTGATTCTCCGGTTATCGCGAGAGAAGACTTCGGCGAAAGCCTCGCGCAGTTCGTTTTTCAAAAGAAAACTTTCTGTCGCGGCCCCTCCAACCGAAGTGGTTAATGCCATGGTTAGCTTCGCAGTTTTGATCGAATCGAGGCCCTTCTTTACTCCTTGATGCAACCGGAATAGCTCTATTTGGGTCGTTTCAACTTCATCCAGAAGTCCGTAGATAATTTCGGAGAATTCACTTCGTTTTTCTTCAGATAGCGTCGCTTCCAGGGTAGAGATCTGTTCAAAGATATTCGGTTGCGTCGCACCAAAATTTTTCCGAATAAACTCCGAAATCTTCGAATAATTAATTTCAACTGGAGCAAGGGCATTCAAATCAAAAATTAGAGCTCGCAGCTGTGGCAACGATCCATTTCGTTGCTCTACGGTCCTAGAAAACAGTTTACTTTCCGCCACTTAATTCGGATTTCAGAATCGTATGTCCAAATTCCGACCCTGCAAACGTTTATCTCGAATTGGGCCAACGCTCCATGAAAAGGCACATTGGCGGCGAAAACGCGAAGCAAGATCTTCGACGAGGCAACGTACCTCGATAAATCTGCATTTCATTTTCGCATCGGCCTCAGAGCTGCGATCTTTGTAGTAACCCCCATGGTTCTCAGAATCGTACTGAATTATCCGCTGCTGACCTTTTCTTGTCTCGGGGCACTATTTCTGATAAACACAGAAGGGGCTCATTACGATACTCCCATTCTCGCGTTGCTCATCGCCTGCTTCACCGAGGCTGCGGCTTGGGCACTGGGTACTCTCGCTGGGACTGCAGGGTTTCTAGCTCCACTTCTGGTCGGGATTTTTGTATTCGCAGCGGTAACCTCGACGGATGCTCCTGGGTGGACTCCTGTCGGAACTTTTACCGGTATCATTTTTGCAGTAGGTGTGGGTTTGCCAGGCGGCGGATCATCGGAAGCTCTTCCCCGGGCGGCGTTCGCTCTCGCCGGAAGCCTATGGGCTCTGGCTGGAGTAGTTCTAACCAGGTACATCATCTCCAGGAGTAAGACTTCTGTGCCGAGTGCGCCTTCCACTCTTCCTCGCACAAGCCCCCGCGACAGATTATTGGACGGGCTCACCATTGGAGTCGCATCGGCGCTGGGACTCGCCCTAAGCCTGTTGCTGGGATTGCCACGAGATTACTGGGTCGTCCTCTCGATAATAATCATCATGCGAATGAGCAGGGGACGGGCCGCAACGGTGGCTTCCATGTTTGGAGGTACGGTCGTGGGGGCAATAATTGCCGCAGCAATTACTCTCCTGATCAGTAATGTTGACCTTCTCGCGGGAATTCTCTTTGTTTTCGCCTTTCTCGAGTTTGCTACAAGGGGAGTAAACACGGGACTGGTACAGATTTTTGTCGTTCCGTTCCTAATTGTGCTTTTGAATCTCAACTATCCCGGGCAGTGGGAGCTCGCCTTCGTGAGGGTACTGGATGTCGGCATCGGCGGCGTGTTCGCTGTGATCTCCACTTACCTGCTGAGGATTGCGAAATCAAATCTCAAAACGTGAGCAAGAGGTAGGCGATGAGCATGAGCGCGACCACGAAAAGAGATGTTGTAAGCGCGAGCTCCGTCCCCTTTGTCGGTTCGTAATTGCCTGCCGTAATCCTTTGCTGATTTGAGGAAAATCTCTGGAAAGCGAGCAAGATCATGCCACCTCCCAGAACGGTGAGGAGAATGCCGATAAGGCTGGATAGATGAACCGTAGATTCCGGCAGTGCCGAGATGCCGGTCAACTCCCTTATTGCAAGACCAAATTTCGCAACCACAAATCCCAGACCAATTGTGGCTATCCCTGTGCGCAACCAGCTCAGGTAGGTTCTTTCGTTGGCGAGATAATCGGCCGGGTTCGCTCTTCTAACGCTGCTGTCAGGAGCATCAGCCAAGTAAGATCTCTATTTTGCGACAGCTTCGGCGATTGGAACTATACCGGCAATATTTCTTGCGAGATCCTCGGGAATGTGATGCCTCTCTTTCAAATAATCCACGGAATTGTAGGATAGCCAAACTTTTCCCGAACTATCCTGAGCGACAAGAATCTTCAAGGGGAAATCAATCGCGATGCTTGGAGAGGCTATCATAAGAAGAGTTCCGGCTTTGGGATTTCCGAAAATCACCATACTCGTCGGATTCATCTTCAAACCCGCCTTGCTCGCATCCTCGCTGAAGTAGATTCTCGCGAATATCGTTAGCCCTTTGGATTGAACGGTGGCTTCAAGCCGGTTGAGAGTCTCCTCGAAGGAATGCTGACTAGCGATCTGGATCAATCCCTCTACATTTGTAGCTGACAAGGTTTAATCAAAACCATCTTCTGCCGTGCCGTGTCTGGTAATTATTGGTTGCTGAATTAGGAGTTACCCAGATTCTTCAGAAAGCAACCATGTCAATTGAAGAGATGAGATCGAAAAAATTTAGAGCAGTCACCTAATTCCTAATTTTTTTGATCCCTTCATGGATTCTTTTAAATTGGATGATCGAAATCCCTGTCGGCGCGGATAAAGTGCGGCAGGATGGGATCTCTTGGTAACAACCGAGGCCGGTTTGTCTTCCTCGGCTATTTCGCCGCCATAGGCGCCGCTCTTCTCGGAGGCTTGCTTCCGAGCGTCTCAAAGCCCCTTCTTGACCTCGTCAATCCCCTTCTTTTCACCACCCTTGTGACTTTCGCGCCCGCGGTTCTCTTCACTCCGATTTCACTCCGGTCGAAAGACAACAAACGAATCCGAAAGGTGGGCTACGCGATCCTAGCCGCAAGCGCTATCGCCGCAGGGCTAGTAGCCCCTTACATCTACTTCGTTGGTCTGAAGGAGAGTACCGCGTCTGACGCCGCGCTTTTGGGGAATGGCGAGATGGTATTCACCGTTCTTATTGCGACGATGTTTTTCGGAGAACGTCTGAGCCGGAAGGGTTACCTTGCATTGACACTCCTTGCTTTTGGAATCATAGCCGTAATTACCGATCTGCAATTCTCAGCTTCAGTCCTCAATCTGACCGCTCCCGGACACATCCTGATCTTGGCTGCGACCTTCCTCTGGGGGGTGGACAACAATGTGACTAGCGCCATCACCGAGAGGGTGGATGTCGCTCGCATCATCCAGATCAAGTCGATCATATCAGGCGTGGGTCTCTTTGCAATCGCGTACCTTTTGCACGAACTCGTCGTCAAGAACACTGCAGATCTTCTCTATGTCTTCATCTTCGGAGTATTCGTTTTCAGCGGAACGTCGTTCCTAAGTATTCAGAGCTTGAAGAGGCTCGGCCCGATTACCACCACGATAGTCTTTCCCATTACATCTGTCTTCGGATTGATCTTCGCCTATGTACTGCTCGGAGAAAACATCACAATTCTCCAAATTGGATCAGTCATCGTAATCCTTCTTGGGATCTTCCTTCTGACGCGACCTGGCAGCGTGATCCGTGAGGGAATCGAGTTGGAACAGATCTAGCCGGTTTTTTCCGCAAAGTGGCAGGACACGAACTGCCCCGGTGAAATTTCGCGCAGCTCCGGAGCCTGCTCAGAACAGATCTTTTCCGCGTATGGACACCTTGGATGGAACTTGCAGCCGCTCGGCGGATTGATCGAGCTCGGCACCTCTCCCCGGATCTCGGTATTCAGGAGATTTCTCTTCCAAGGATTGGGAATGGGAGCTGACGCGATCAGTGTAATGGTATAGGGGTGTCTCGGCTTCGCTATGATCGAACTCGACGGCCCGTACTCTACCACGTTACCAGCATACATCACGACGAGAAGATCCGAAAGATATTCCGCGACAGAGATGTTGTGGGTGATGATCACGTAGGTAAGGTTGTAGTTTTTCTGGAGATCCAGTAAGAGGTTCAAGATCTGAGCCTGTACAGATGCGTCCAGAGCGCTCGTGGGTTCGTCCAGAATCACGAGCTTGGGTTGAGGCGCGATCGCCCGCGCAATGGCCACGCGTTGCTTTTGCCCGCCGCTGAGATGCGAGGGAATCCTCTCCGCTTGATCTTCCGACAACCCAACCGCTTTCAGGCTGCTCATGACCATAGAGTTGATGTTAGTTTCAGTTTTCCCGAGAAGCCCCTTGCAGGGTTCTGCGACCGACTGGCGCACTTTAAGTCGAGGATCCAGTGAAGAATCGGGATCCTGAAAGACCATCTGCATTTCCCGGTAGATTTTCTTGTAGTTGACCTTCCCGTTAGTAATGTTCTGACCATCAAAGATGATTTCCCCATCTGTGGGTGGAGCAAGGAGGGTCACTGCCCTTGCGAGAGTGGTCTTGCCGCAACCCGACTCACCCAGGATCGCGACTGTTTTCCCCCGCGGTACAGTGATCGAGACATCATCCACGGCCTTCACGAACCTCTGGCCGCCTCCGCTAAAGGGATTGAAACCCCGGCGGATGGGATAGTATTTTTTCAGGTGCTTCGTGACGAGAATATTCCCGTCAAAATCTTGCTGACTATTCTCCATAGAGGAAACAGGCCACCCTGTGCTTGGGTTTTACTTCGAGTAATCTGGGTTTTTTCGTCGTACAAACGTTCATGACGTTGGGACATCTGGAAGCGTACTTGCAGCCGATCTGTTTCTCTGCAAGGTTCGGCACCGAACCAGGAATGGGTTTTAGCTTCGTCTTGTCCTTCGATCCCGTGGGAATGCACGAGAGGAGCCCCTTGCTGTAGGGGTGCATTGTCTCGGAGAAAATGTCGAACACCGGGGCATCCTCCACGATATCGCCGGCATACATCACGACAACGCGATCAGCGACTTGGCTCGCAACTGCGAGATCATGAGTGATCAATAATATGCTGGTATTGACCTCATCCATGAGGACTTTCATCAGCTTCAACACCTGCGCCTGCGTAGTGACATCCAGTGCAGTCGTGGGCTCATCGGCGATGAGAAGCGCCGGCTTTTGAGACAGCGCCATTGCGATCATCACCCTCTGCCGCATACCTCCAGAAAGCTCGAAGGGGTAGCGATCTATGACCTGTTCCGGATCTGCTATGCGCACTCTCTTTAGGGCGTCGAGC
>JASHXQ010000238.1 GCA_030043455.1 Nitrososphaerales archaeon
AGTAGACATTTTCGTGATGGGAAGAAATGAATGGAGAAAAGCAAACGAGTGGCCGTTCCCCGGAATCACGTACCAAAATTATTTCCTACATAGTGAGGGAGGCGCGAACACCTCCTTTGGAAATGGAACCTTAACATCGATCCCACCGAAACGGGAGGATGTCGAGGAAGATGCGTACTCATATGATCCGCTCAACCCCTGTCCCAACATATACGACTCATCCACTACGCCCGCTGAAGCTCCCCACGATCAGCGGCCTATAGAGCTGCGAAATGATGTCCTGGTATACTCCACTCCGGCTTTGGACTCTGAAGTTGAGGTTTCCGGTCCTGTTCAAGTAACCCTGTACGCTTCAACATCTGCCACGGATACGGATTTCTGGGCGCAGCTTACGGACGTGTTTCCCAACGGATTTTCTATGCACCTTACAGAAGGAATCATCCGCGGGCGCTATCGTAAATCTCTCGAATTTCCAGAACTTCTTCAATCGGAGAAAGTCTACGAATTCAAGATTGATCTTTGGGTCATTAGCAATCTTTTCCAGAAAGGGCACAAGATTCGTCTGGCTATTTCCAGTAGTTCTTTTCCAAAATATGACCGGAATCCCAACACGGGCCACGATTTTGGAAAAGACGCCGAAACTGTAATAGCAAATCAGCGAATTTTTCATACCAAGGAATTTCCCTCGTGCGTGATTTTGCCTGTGGTCGCCTCAATATGATTCCTTTAACAAGAAGTTAACACTTCTCTCCTCTGGGGTGATATCCGAAACTGCCAAAGTCGCAAAGGGGGCATGGTGGCTATCCCTTCAAAAATTAGAAGAAAATATTCTATCAAAAAAGGTACGCAGATAATATTCGCTGAGAACGAAAATGGATCTATAGAGATCATTCCCGTTCCGCCGCTTTCCAAATTATTTGGAGTAGATCGGAGACACAAGGATCTCATAGTAGAGTCTGTAGAAGAGCTGCATGCCGAACGCCGTCGTGAAGCTCTCCTTGAGAAAATGAAAACCGATCCTCAACTCTAGTGATTTCTTAGTTTTTCTCGGCGCCGACCGGGATATTTTCAAATCGAAATCCTGGCGTATCAAACGAAAATGTAAAATCTGTACCGGTTTTACACAGGTCTCAAGCGAAATCGCAGAAAGGAGACTAGCAAGGATCCTTGGAGGTTTCCGTATGGTCACCCAGTCCCGAGAAGATGACAATCACGATCAGAAGCCAGCGGAGGACAGGGGTCTTTCTAGAGACGCGAAACTCATCCTTACCTGGGTCTTGGTAAATTCCATCCCCATCGGGTACATGAATGTCGTACCCTTGGTCTATCTGCTGAACGTGGGTTACAATCCCTCGCTCATCGGGACGATCTACGCGCTCGGAGCGGTCGCGAACACTGTCGCCTACATCCCCTTTGGAATCCTCGCGGATCGCTACGGCCGGAAATTCTTCATCGTCCTGGGTGGTTTTCTGCCCTTCTTTTCCTACGCCATTTTTGGCTTCACTCTCAACCCCGGCTGGTTGATCTTTGCAAGCATACTTGGGGGCATCGGACTGGCTGGTGGACTGGGAGTGGCGATAAACAGCACCGCGCTGCTGGCACTGCTCACGAATACGACTACCGACAAAAACAGGACTTTTGTTTTCGGCGCACTGCAGGGGTCGTGGATCTCGGCCGTCACGATCGGATCTCTTTTGAGTTACCTGCCCTCCATCTTGATGAACACTTTCTCTCTGGATTCGTATTCCTCGCATTCCTACGCGTACTTCATCATGTCGGCATTTGTCGCGGCTTCCACGGTGCCGATTCTCTTTGTCAGAGAGAAGAAGACCGATCGTTCTTTCGTTCGCTCGGAGACTCCTTCTTCCAAAATGTCGTCTTGGATTTCTGACCGGCTCCAGATCGTCTCCGGGAGGAAAATTCTGTACTTCTCGATCGTGTTTGCCTTTGTGGGGCTGGGGCTCGGAGTCATCGTCCAGCTGATCCCGACGTGGTACACATTGGCGTTCCACACTAGCGAGAACACCGCGGGGTTGTGGGTGGCATTCGCGGAATTTTCCGGGATCATTGCGGTCCCACTTATACCAAAGCTCGTGAAACGGGGTGGTACAGTATTATCATCAGCGGCAACGATGGTCGTCTCCTGCATTTTCCTTGCACTCATGCCGCTTTCCGGGGTCTTTGAAGTGGCGGCACTATTCTTCGTGGCGAGAGCTGTCCTCACAACGGTTTCCTGGCCGATCATGCAGTCCTACATGATGGGCATCGTGCTGGAAAGGGAAAGGGCCACGGTAACGGGGATCACTTACACTGCCTGGGCCCTGACGTCTTCCATAGGAACTTTTCTGGGTGGGTATCTTCTAGGAGCAAATCAGCTTAGCTTGCCTTTCGCCTTCGGTGTTTTCGGTTACGTTACGGCGTCTATACTGCTGTTTCTGTTCTTCCGGAAGATCAAGCCTCCGGAAGAACTCGAAGTAGATCTGGGTTCTGCAGAGATCCACCCCGGATAGACTACGAGTATTTTTCAAAAGTGGAAATGGTAACATCCTTATTATCGTGGGTATGCAATGATCTTTTTTCCCACGAAAGGGCGCCATCCACTTTTTGAAACTACGACCGGTCTATACACTTTCGATCGTTTACATCGCTCTAGCTTTTGGCTACAGCGCGCTTGGTTTCCTCCACGGGCTTCCACATGGGAACGGTTCGGAGTACACAATTTCGTTCCTTATCCCGGAGATCGGGGGACACATCCTCTTCGCCATCGTCGCGGTACTGCCTTTCATGGATCTGCAGCTCTTGCTGCTTTCCTCAGTGGTCGCCGTGTTCATCGACTCGGATCACCTGCTGGGGATTTTCACTACTCTACCCTACATCGGCCGCCCGGATCACTCGATCCTTTTCATGATCGTTGCAGCTTCCATCATGGTCTATCTGTCGCGCAGGCTGAATCTCTCGACAGCTTCTCAGATCAAGGTTGCCATCGTCGTCCTTGCTGCGATTCTATCCCATCTCTCTTACGATATTCTGGCAGCTTACGTTATCTTTGGCGGAGGCTCCTTCTCGTTCCCTCTCTTCTACCCTTTCAGCCCTGCGCTGATCCCCTTTCCCCTTTACGCGTTCATCCTGTTTGAAGTCGCGGCCGTTGCTCTTTCTTGTGTGGGAAGACTGCTCGTGAAAAAGTATGGCAAACCTGCTAGGGTCTCAGTGCAGACCAAGTCCAGTCTTTCGATTTAGGCAGGGACGTCTGCCTTCGGTTCGTAGAAAATTAGAGCATTGGAACTCCGGATGCGCTAACTTTGACTTCATAATGCCGTGCGATCAGCTCTACCCGTGCGAGAAGCTCCTTTGCCTTAGGTTCGAATACCGGCGCCTCGTAGTCTTGTCCTGCGAATTTTTTTACGGCGTCCAGTGAGTCGAAGAAGTTTATGATCAAGAATTCCACTTCTCCCTCTTTGGTCTCTTGATTGAGCACCCAGCCCCCTCGATAGCCCTCAATTCCCTGACGTCCGGGGAGCGCTTTTTCCTCGAGCAATCCCTGATAAGCTCCCCACATTTCCTTTAGTTGTCCAGCCTTTCCATACACGAGCGATCAAACTTATCCCGGCAATAGGATTAACAGGAAATCAATAAGATTTGAGATCGGAGAGCTCATTGTAACCAACAACAACTATTGACTCCAAACAGAGCTCGTTCCAAGCTATACATCGACCTGCGTCTGCACTTCAGGCTTCCGTGCTTTCTCCGATATGAGAGTCGTTCAGGGAAGGCTCCTGCACGGAGCATGCGACGATATTTTTCGGCCAATACATGATCATTATCAGGCACGTTATTTCTCTGAGACCAATAGGATGATTTGAAGGGCCCTTCAGTTACTAATTGAACGAGACCATCGCTAATTGCTCTAAGGAGGGTTCCAGAAAGCAGGCCGACGCCTTGGAATCAGAACATGCCACCTAAAGTCGGCAAAGACACCTAGACCTGTCGTGATCGTCAAGGTGATCACGTTGTTTAAGGTAGGACTCTCTGCGGAGAAAACATCACTTGCACCTAAGAGTAAAAGAGCCTCGTGGTTTGACGTTCGCCTTTCCACGGGGCAATTATCTGTTGGATGTTTCGATTAATGCTAAAAACGCCTATGCTGTACAGAGGAGATATCCTTTGACCTGTGGCACTCAATGGGATGATGTTAAACTAGAAGAAATTGCCCAGAAATTTGAGTTGCCCAAATAACAAGTTAAGGCATCTTCGTTAGAGTAGGTCACTTTTTCGAGAGATGCGGTTAGGTAAGCCAAGAGAAGCGACAGAATCTGAAATTCAGTGTCGAACCCTGAATCTGAAATTCACAATCACAAAATAATGTAGGGATGAAATTCTACTTTAGATTTTCATTGTTCGGTAGAAACAATAGCAAAATCGAATTTGACGCTAGACAACCTCCACAGCAAATCTTGCAGAATGCGCAAGGGTTTCAATACGTCCACAATTTCAAGGTTCATTTCAAACGTGGCGCCTTGCAAGCACTTGCAAACAAAGTAGATGTCTCCATCGACTCTAGTTCGTATCAGACGCCCTCTATTCAGGAAGTAACCAAAGCATTCAATGAAAGGATGGTCATGTCAAATGCCCATTCAAACACCCGTCAACGATTTAGCGAAAGTTCATTTCACATCACTAACATTGAATACAAAGAATCAATGGCACTTTCATACTCGATGGGAGGAAACTCCATGCCAGAACAACCTCAACAGACAGTCACTCAAACTGCTTCTGCATTTTGCCGTCAATGCGGAAGTCCTGCTCAAGCAGACTCAAAGTTCTGCAACAAATGCGGCGCTCAACTTTGAGAATTCAATCAGAAAGAAGAGTTCTCTGGCCAAGCAAATGCGTTATTTATTGCGTTATTGCATTATTGCGTTATCATGGCAAAGGCAGTCATAAAGAGACCAGATGGAACTAGAGTAGATGTTGAAGGCACTCCTCAAGAAATTGCCAAAATAATTCAGAATGTAGAGGATAAGGGAAAGAATTCTCAGAAAGAAAAGAAGCAAAACGGCAGTGCAACCGATTACGTTCTGCAATTACGAGAGGAGGGATTTTTCGATAAACCGAAATCTCTGGTGGAGATAAAGGACAAACTCGAAGAGATTGGGGTATTCTATCCCGTCACATCACTTTCGGGAGTCGTCTTGGGCCTGACCAAAAAGCGAATGCTCGGAAGGATGGAGATAGACAAACACTGGAAATATGTCAAGAGGTGAGGGATGAAAACGAAAGAAGTCGCAACTACTCCGAGCGATGCCTTGAAGATTCTTTGGAAGGCGAAATTTTTCTTCAAGCCGAAAAGCAATGCGGAAATCACGAAAAGACTAGAAAGCATGGGTTACAATTTCACCCAAGCATCATTAGGTATGGCTTTACTGAGATCGAAATTCCTGACTATACGTGGCACCAAGAGTAACCACCTCTACGTTCAGATTTATCCATTCGTAGAAGAGATTGCGCAGAAGCCGAAAAAGGCGAAATGATTGTCCTTTCAGCCCTACCTGAAAAAACTTGATTCAATATCCACAAAAGAGGGTTCGCTTGCCGACACCATAAAGAATCTCATCAGGAAGCGTGAACTTCTCAAATCTCCAATGACTACAGACCAGATTTGTGAAGTCCTTTACGAAGTGACTGGAAAGAGAGTTCACAATCTGGTTCCGTTTATGAAAGCATTTCAGAAACAAGGAGTTGTTCGCAGGAAAATTTTGCCTCAAACAAATACGATTCTCTGGTTCGGAGCATGGGATGCTGAGAGTGTCGTGATTTCGAAGAAAAATGACCCATTAGATGAACCTATCAAAAATATCTTCGGGAAAAAATTCAACAAAGAATTTGAGGACTTGGCGTTTGTTTACCGAGGAAATAGCGGAACCTGTTCTGCATTCATGCTAAGAAAAATCCTCGAAAAGGCAATTTTTCTTGCTTTGATCAAAAACGGAGTCAGGGAATCTGATTTGAAAGACGGTTCTGGCAAATACCTAGGTCTTGACGCTTTGCTTCAACAAGCAGGAACAGTGAGGGTAAGAGGGTTGCCAATCTTAATCCCCAAAACTTTGAGCAAAATTCAGGGAATCAAGTTCTTAGGAGATGTTTCTGCCCACAATTATCTGGTGAATGTCGAAATGGATGACCTGAAGCCTCAAATGCCATTCATTGTCATAGGGCTAAGGGAAATCGCCCGATCCATCTCTAAGTAAACATCTGCGAAACCTAAAAGAACAGGACTTTCTCAGCAGAGAATCAACATGTCCCTGGGCACCGTGCGGGCCTACTTCAGCAAAAAGTGTCGGTAGTGACGGTATCGAACTCGTTATGCTCCCTTTCCATGCGACAAAATTTACAAATCGCTTGATTTAGAGCGATTTAGGGCAACCCGAGTAATCGCCCAGAACTTTCTCCAAAACCGGTTTTCCTACCACTACCGCCATTTTAGCTCGTTCCAAGCTCTGCCTGTACAGAAAAGCACGCGCTTCTGTGACCGCCCTGAAATCAGCATAATAAATCAATGAGCTGAATAGTCTCGATCCAGATAGGTTCGATGAATCCCCCAATGGCACCCTGACTGACACCATACTTTTCGTAATCACGTCAAGTGACCATCTGATGTAATTTTTGGAGGTGAGTCGGGCTTAAGTTTCTTGAGCAGTTTTCGCTTCATTTAGAGCATGAATTGAACGACTATATGATTCAAGCAGAAAAACTAACTAAGAAATTTGGAGAAAAGGTAGCTGTCAACGACATCTCCTTCGCCGTGGAGGAAGGCGAACTCTTTGGGTTCCTGGGGCCGAATGGTGCGGGAAAGACAACAACGATTCGCATGCTGACTACCCTGACATCCGTCAGCGGTGGGCGGGCAACGGTGGCGGGGTATGACGTATCCAGATATCCCGGGGCGGTGAGAAGCCACATCGGAGTAGTTCCTCAACAGCTGATTGCTGACGATGAATTAACCGGATTGGAGAACGTACTGCTCTTTGCAAAATTGCACCACGTTCCAGATGAAAAAGCCAGGAGAAGAGCTGCCGAACTGATGCAGCTTGTGGACCTGCAGGAGGCCGCCGGAAAAAAAGCAAAGACCTACTCGGGAGGAATGAAGAGAAGACTCCAGCTGGCCATGGGGCTTGTGCACGATCCGCGGCTTCTCTTTCTGGACGAGCCGAGCCTCGGCCTCGACATCCAGACACGGGGCAAGATGTGGGATTACGTGCGACGATTGAACGAGGAGCACGGTATTACCGTATTCATGACGACCCACTATCTCGAGGAGGCTGACGAACTCTGCGACCGAGTCGCTATCGTGGATGGAGGAGTCATCAAAGTGTCGGGGTCTCCATCGGAATTGAAGATGAATCTAGGCGGCGACCTGCTTTCGATTCAATTGACTAATGGTCCAGATCTGACGCGATTTTTTGAAAGCGTTCCCGATGTCAAAGAGGTAACAAAGCCCGGACCGTCGAGTTACTCCATTAAAGTACCTCGCATCGAAAAGGTGCTGCCGCAAATCTTGGATGGCGTGACCCAGAAAGGATTGAAGATCTCGGATATCTCCTTTACGAGACCCACCCTC
>JASHXQ010000239.1 GCA_030043455.1 Nitrososphaerales archaeon
CCCTAGATCTCATTCCCATGGACTTGAATCGATCTTTTCCGGGCGACGAAAATGGATTGCACACCGAGAGGACTGCTGCAACGATCACCAAGTACGGAGTGGCTGGAGTTGATGCTGTGATAGACGTGCACGGTGGCGGTAACTGGTGCGTGAACGCTTTCGTAGCCAGGTTCCCCGGTTCGGAAGACCTTGCTAACTCGGTGGGAGCGCCTTTTGTAATGGATCGTCAGCCGATTCCCAATACTCTCACGGGTTACGCTAACGGCCTTGGTGCGAAAGTGACCCTCCTTGAGATGGGTGGGATTGGGGCTGAAGAAGAAGCTTGGGCGAACCGTGTCTCTGAAGGAATCGAGAGAGCCCTAAATACCGCAGGGGTTGTCGACACTGCGAACAAGACTCCCAAATCGAAATCCATCGCGGTCGGCCCCTCGAAAGTAGTCCGCCCCTCCAAGGGGGGCATCTACCTCCCGGTCTTGAAGGAAAAAGATGTGGGTACGGTGGTAATGGGCGACACGATCACGGGTTACCTGCTGGATCCGATCACCATGGGTATAGTGGAAACTTTCCGAGCGCCCTATCCTGAAACCGCGATGCTGCTCCTCCGTCCGGGGTTGATTCAGGTCGAGGGAGCAACGGTACTGCAGATCGTGGCGCAGCCCAAGTAGTTTCTAGAGCGAGGGAATTACTTCCTTCGCGAGCGGTAGGATGCTGTCGAGCGTGGGATAGTCCAGGAAGTAGATCATGAACCGCTCGACGCCGATCTTGATGTACTCGGCAAAGCGCTCCGTGACCTCTTCCACTGACCCAAAGATGTACTCCTTCCGGATGTCTTCGAGCTTCACCTGGAAGGGCTGCTTCCCGAGCCGTTTCCTCTCCGGGCTGGTCGCGATATGCATGTTCGTCCAGTCGACGAGATGCTGCTGCTGCTCGGGACGGTCGCTAATCAGGACGTATTGCTCCATCGTCTTTTCGATCCGGTTATAATCCGTACCCACGGCGGCACAGTGCTGCTTGATCACTTCGAGCTTGTGGGAGTAATCTTCCGTTGTTAATTCGTCAATGTTCCAGGCATCTGCATACCTTGCAACTACTTTGAGCAGGAGCTTTTCGCCCTTGCCTCCTATGGTGAGTTTGGGATAGGGTTTCTGGATCGGCTTGGGCAGGCACACTGCTTCGTTCACGCTGTAGTACTTTCCCTTGAAAGTGAACTTGTCTTCTGTCCACATGCCTCTCAAAATTTTCAAAACCTCAACGAGTCGCTGGATGCGATTTTTGGGTACTTCTTCCCAAGGGAGGCCGTACGCCAGTTGCTCGTACCCGTTCCATCCGGCTCCGATCCCAAGATCTACCCGGCCGTTGGACATGTTATCAAGAGTAGCCACGATCTTTGCCAAAAGTGCTGGATTGCGGTGAGATGCGCAATTCACCAAGGTTCCCAGTCGCATCCTCTCTGTGACCTGGCTCAATCCCGCAAGAACTGTCCAGACTTCCAGAGTTTCGAGACTGTGACCCGTCATTAAATGATCTGGACCCCAGACCGAATCGAATCCGAGATCCTCGCAGATCTTGGTGACTCTCTTCATCCTTCCAAAATTTAATCCATCGTCCCACGCGCTGGTGCCTGCGTCGATCGGAAGTACCAAACCAAATTTAGCTTTCGTCATTTAATTTCGAGATCGACTGATCGAATTTCAGTAATTATAGTTTGATTTGGGGAACAAAGTGTCTGGAATTCGAATTAGCTTAGGAAGATCCTTTCGCTGCCACACGGTTAGCGGTTTATTTTTGCATTTTACGCGAGTGCTGGATTTCTAGGGCAAAGTGGCAGGCGGCGATGTGGTTGGGCAAGTACTCTCTCAATTCCGGTATCTCTGACCGACATCTCTCCTGAACGTACGGACACCTTGGATGAAAAGTGCACCCCGAAGGCGGCACGATGATGCTTGGTGCTTCCCCGATTACCTCGGTATTCAAAAGAGTCCTCCTATCCGGGTCAGGCACTGGAAAAGCGGAGAGGAGTGTCCAGGTGTATGGGTGAAGAGGATCCACGAGCACCGACTCGGTGGGCCCCAGCTCCTTCAGCTCGCCGGTATAAAAAACGCCTAATCTGTTCGAGAGATATCTCGCTACAAAGATATTGTGCGTGACGAGAACGTAAGCAAGATTCAGTTTCCTCTGCAGATCCTTGAGCAGGTTAAGCACCTGTGCTTGGACTGCGGCATCCAAAGCACTCGTTGGTTCGTCCAACAGGAGCAAAGCTGGATTTGGGGCGATTGCCCGGGCAATGCTCACCCTCTGCTTCTGCCCGCCGCTGAGCTGTGAAGGATAGTTTTCAGCAAACTTGCCCGCGAGGCCCACGTTATCTAGGGCGGTCGCCACCTTCTCCGCCACGAGAGCTTTCTCATACTTCATCGGCCGGAGAGGTTCCGCGACGATGTCCTTCACTTTCATGGTGGGATTTAACGAGGAATCGGGATCCTGAAAGATCATCTGCACCTTGCTCTTCAGGCTAGAAGTCTTCTTTCCCTTGTCGAAGACAACCACGCCATCGAGAGTAATTTTCCCCTCCGTAGGCGGAGAAATCATCGCGAGAGCTTTCAACAACGTCGTCTTTCCAGAGCCACTTTCCCCGACAATCCCCAGAGTCTCTCCCCTAGAAAGTGCGAGAGAGACATTCTTCACAATCTTGACCTTCCTGCTCCCTTTCAACTCCGAGCCGGCCTTCATTTCCACCTCTTTCGAGAGACCCTGGACCGAGAGGACCTCGGAAAGCTCAGTAGTAGAGGACACACTTTGCATGGTGATTTGTTTCTGCCTCGATATAGCGAGGTTTCTCTTCCCGGCAGATCGCCACCACAAACGGGCAACGATCGGCAAACTTGCAGCCCTTGATTTGCGATCTCAGATCCGGAACCGATCCGGAAAGAGTCTGCAGGCGGTCTGTCGTCTCCGCCGATTTGGGATAGCACTTTAGCAAACCCTGAGTGTACGGATGGAGGGGATTCTGGAAGATTTGTTTGACCGAGCCTTCTTCCACGACTTCCCCCGCATAAAGGACCACGATGCGATCGGCGACCTGGGCAGCTACTCCGAGATCGTGGGTGATCAGCACGATCGCCATCTTAATCTGATCTACCAAGGACTTCATCAGTTTCAGGATCTGCGCCTGTGTCGTTACGTCGAGGGCAGTCGTCGGTTCATCTGCGATCAACAACGAGGGGCTGAGGGAGAGCGCCATGGCGATCATCACTCTCTGGATCATGCCGCCACTGAGCTGGAAGGGATAACGCTGCGCCACGCTTTCCGGGTCTGCAATCCGCACCTTTCGCAGCCACTCGTACACCTGGTCGCGCACGAACTGCTTTTTACTTTCGTTCTCTTGCACCAGTGCCTGACCACCACCTCTGGTTGGATCAGACGATTCGCTGACTGTCGCAGAGCCCCCATCTTTCTTCTTCACAACGAGTAATGTTTCGGTTAACTGTCGATCCACTTTCTCGATCGGATCGAGGGAGGTCATAGGCTCTTGAAAGATCATTCCGATCTCGCGGCCCCGAAAGTTTACCCACTCCTTCCTCTTGATCTGCACAAGGTCGGTATTTTTGTAGAGAATTTTTCCGGTGGTCGTTGCAGCCGGCGGGAGCAAGCCAATGATCCCCAGCGCCAGAGTACTTTTGCCGGAGCCGGACTCCCCCACAATGGCCACAAATTCTCCGGAGTTTAGGACGAAATCCACGTCCTGTAGCGCGTAGACTTTGCCGTGCACCGAATTGTAGATGATCGACAATCCTTGAATTTCGAGAATGTGACTTGTACTTTCCGAACTGGGTACAGACAAAATGAGCTTCGTTTCCCTAATCTTTGTTGAAGAATCGGAGCTTCTTTTCGCAAGAAAACTCTCGAAATAATTTAAACCTATCACGACTCTTCACGAAAAAATTTCATTTGGACAACTCCCGAAAGAAGGACAAACAGTTTAATGAACTAGACCAAACTTGCCAGCTATGCTCTGCAAAGATTTGGAAGGAAAATCCGTTCTGATTACCGGAAGCTCCCGGGGAATTGGCCGAGAAATGGCGAGACAATTTCACTCGCTTGGATCTAAAGTAGCGATCAATTACAACAACGCAGAAACACAGGCAAAAGAGCTGAAGAACGAGCTCGGGTCCAATGCGGAGATTTTCAAAGCTGATGTTTCAAAGCGGGACGAGGCGACAAGACTGGTAAATCAAGTACTTGACAAGTTCAGCCGGATCGATGTTCTCGTAAACAATGCCGGCATCGTGGACGGGATGCGCTTTGAAGAGTTCTGTGAA
>JASHXQ010000240.1 GCA_030043455.1 Nitrososphaerales archaeon
GCGATAACTCGTCCATGGAAAAGATCCATTGCGTCAAAGAAGCTCTGCTCGGCCATGTGAGAGGTATCCAAAATCATGCCAGAAGCTTCGAGCTCTCCCATGAGCTGCCGGCCGTCAGGCGATAGGGGCCCGGGCGCAAAAGTACCTCCGGAGTACCTTGTCTTTCTCCACGCCGGCCCGACTATTCTTACTCCGGCTTTGAACCACTCTCCAGTTTCCTTCGGTGTCCTGATCGGATCAGCGCCCTCCATGAGAAGGACAGCTCCCACTGTCGGGGAAGCGGACTGCAAGTGTTCTCGAAGCTGATCCTTGCTCTCAATGATCCGAATGTGCCCAGCTTTTTCCAAATTCCGGTAAAAGCTGAGCTGGTCCATCGCCTGTGCGTGAGCTTCTTCCGCATTTCTGTAGCTTACCGGGTCATCAATTTCCTTGTAGCCGTGGGGGGACACCCAGAGTGTAGCAAAGATAATTCTCACATTTCCCCGGACCAATTCTGGGAGACAGACGGTTGGGGTGCCCTGTTCTTGGGAATGCTTATCGATCGCTCTCAGTTTGGAGATGTCAAGCAAGAAATCCCTGCCCGCCTGAAAATGACTCGCTGCGATATCTTCGTGGGAATCCACGACTACAGGTAATGACATGGTTTTCAATCAGGAGAAATCCGGCTCACTTTAAAGTGAGCGGCATCCTCCGTAGCTGGAATACCGAGATCCGTATATCCTTCCGAAGAGAAGTTTTACTTCCCGGGTGTTTTTGGAATGCAAGTTCTTTCGAAGGTATTCGCATCGACGTCCTTGGCGGTGCTCTTTCTATCGATGGCTCTGGTAGTCCCTGCGTCCGCAGCTACCGCCCCGCAATATGCATCCTATCGAATTAGCGGGAGTGCGGATGGTCACCCTTTTTCAGCAGTGGTGAATGAGAGTGTCGCTCCTTCATCTGAAACTGGCATGTCCGACGTCACCCTGCAGATAGCGTCGTCGATGCAAAATTTCACCTATTCCAAAATCATGAATTCTTCTCAGATAATTCTTCCCTATTTTCCTACGATTTCGAATCAATCCCTGACGTACCAGTTTCATAATTATTCCATTTCCGCTTCGATCAGTCAAGCAGGATCTACTAGCGCGGGTTACAATGGTAAGTCCTATTCGCTGTCAAACTTCACATTCAGTGTGTCAGTTTCTGGAGGAGGAAGGATGTGGGCTGCATCCCAGTCACCAATGGCTGTGAGTGGTTCGGCGTTGGTATTTCCGTCAGGGTTGGTGTACACTGCTTCTATCGTCGCGAATGGTACGGATTTGGTTAACGTGCAGTTGCTCGGAACAAACCTTTCTCTTACTTCAGAGTCATCCTCTCCATCGATGACTACGACCTCGGTAGCGGTAGCCGGAGGGGCGGGCATAGTTCTGGTGGGTGTAGGGGCTTTCGTGTTTTACAGGCGGAAGAACAATTCTCAAACCCAAGGCGCGGCATCGAAGCCTCTTTACCATGTAGATTAGTTCGAAAGTAGTCGTCGCGCGGCATTGTCCTCTACGGTTATAGAATTCTCCAACGCTACGAAGGATTATGGATCCCTGAAGCGCATAGGACCCGTCTCATTCTCCGTAAACCAAGGCGAGGTCGTCGGATTTCTTGGCCCCAACGGGTCTGGAAAAACGACTTGCATAAGGTTGCTCCTGGGGCTGATGAAGCCCACTTCCGGAATGGTGAGAGTGCGGGGTCTCGACCCAGTAAGACAGCATGTACATGCCTTGAAGAATGTGGGATACTCCCCGGAACTTCCCAATCTCCAGGCTTTCCTCACTCCTAGAGAGCTTCTGACTCTCGTCGGCAAAGAGCTCGGCGTGCCTGCTCCAGAAGCGAAAAAGGAGATCGACGAGATTTTGGAGCTTGTGGGTCTGTCCGACTATATCGATTTCAAGATCTCAAAGTTCAGCAAGGGAATGGTCCAGCGTCTGAGCATTGCGCAAGGGATGATCGGCTCGCCCGACCTCCTCGTTATGGACGAACCAATGATCGGTCTCGACCCCGCGGGCTCAGCGCATTTCCGGGAGGTCTTTCGCAACTTTGCGAAGCAGAAGGGAGGCACGATCTTTCTCTCCTCCCACATTATGCAGGAAGTAGAGTCTCTCTGCACTTCCGCCCTAATGATTCACAAGGGCAGACTCCTCTTCAGCGGCTCGACTGAGAGTATCATCAGCCGGGTCCTCGGATCAAATTTTCTAGTTCTCGAAGCTGAGCCAGTCGACGATGGTTTAATTCAAGTCCTTTCGAAAATTCCCGGTGTCGAGGGCATTTCAAGGAAAGAGACTGATGGAAAGAGGGTCACTCTCGAATTGAAGATCGAGCCGGGTAAAGAAGTGCGACCCTCTATCGCAGATGTCGTGATCAAGGCTGGTGCCAGCCTGTACTCTATGGGATACTCGGAAAACTTGCTGGAGCGCACCTACATTGAAGCGCTCCGCCAGGGGACTCCGGTGGCGGATTAGTTGAAGCCCGGAGTCGTCTATACTTTCCTTCGTTATGAGATCAAGCGATCCATAGCAAGACGAAAGATCATCGCCCTTGGATTTTTCACTCTCCTTATCGGTACAGCGCCTTACTTCCTTCTTTCGTATCTGGGTGGCGGCCACAGTGTCCTCATGAGCATTCTGCGGCCATACTTTGGCTATCTCTGGGTAGTGGGAGTGTTTCTCCCGCAGACTTTTTTCATTCCCTTTACTTCTATTCTGATTTCTGGGGGAGCAATGTCTGAGGAATACGAGCAGGGAACGGCTGAATTACTCCTCTCAAAGCCCGTGACAAAAGCAGAGTACTTTGCAGGCAAGTTCCTGGGAGGCTACCTGCTCATCGTCTTCCTGATTGCTCTCAATATGCTACTGTCCGTAATCTCCGCAACTGTCACGTTCGGCCCCCAGACTGGACTCGATACATTGCCATTGGTGTTTGGGGCACAGATCTTCAGTGCCCTCCTATTCTTCGGGGTGGGCTTCATGTTTGGGGAAGTCGTCAGGAGATCCTCGCTCTCTTACATCATTTCTTCAGCTCTCTTTTTCACGAGCGAGATCTTTGGAATCGCACTAACTCTGATTTACACCCTGACTAGTAGTCAGTTTTACCACCAAATTCAGCTCTACCTTCCCACTTCTCCGATTGCTTCACTTGGACTACTTGTCGAGACTCCGTTCTTGCCCTCGCGCGTAAACGAGCTCCTCACCTTCGCATCCTTTGGGGGAGCTGTCGAGAGTTCCATTCCCTTCACCATCATCCTCGTACTGGTCTATTTCCTCTCTGTCTTCGTCATCTCGTTTGTGTACTTTGAATATGCGGATGTTTCACGAAAAGTAAGTTAGCATCTCTGGGAAGTATTAAAGCGCCCTAGAGCCGCTCATTTCTTTGCTATGAACGAGGCTTCACCGACGTTTGCGAATGCTGAGGTGATCGAGCTCAACAAGAAGTTTACCACAGTCTGGGGTCTTCGCTCGGCTGGCTCACTTCTCGCGTGGGATTTGGAAGTAAACATGCCTCCCAAGGGGTCGACAGCGAGAGGTGTAGTCATGGGCGAAGTGACTATGCTCGTGCAAAAGCAGATGGCCGAACTTTATCCCGTTCTTGACAAAGCTGCCGAGAAACAAGGAAGCCTGAACGATTACGAGAAGGGAGTCGTCAGGGTTCTAAAACGTGCTCAGAAATATTTTACCAAGATCCCGCCATCTCTCCTGGAACGAGAAAACCAGCTCGCTGCTGACGCATTCGTGATCTGGAGGGACGCGAGAAAGAAATCGGATTTTAAGGCGTTTCAGCCCTCGCTTGAGAAATTCATCGAGCTAAAGAGGGAGGAGGCCGAAAAGCTGGGCTACGAGGGTCATCCGTACAACGCCCTCCTCGATCAGTATGAGGAGGGCCTTAC
Organism: Nitrososphaerales archaeon; assembly: GCA_030043455.1. The sequence goes on from JASHXQ010000240.1 coordinate 3,911, forward strand.
AACTTCTGATGTGGACCGGATGTATTCGAGACTGATTCCCGCCCTAAAGAAAATTCTTGCCAAGGTCCAGAATTCCAAATTTACTAAGGACAGCCCACTCGCAGAGCAAAGCTATGACATCCCGACGATGTCTGGTGTTAACCAGAGGTTGGTGGAGATCTTGCACATGCCCACGGAGAGATTCCGGGTGGACCTCTCCGCGCATCCCTTCGAGGCAAGTGTATCGAGAGACGACGTGAGGATCACCACGCGGTACGAAGGTACTGACTTCCGGAGAGCTCTTTTCTCTACCATCCACGAATCAGGGCATGCCATCTACGAGCTACAGATCGACGAGAAGCTGCAATTATCTCCTTTGGGAACTGCGGCTTCCAACGGTTTCCACGAGTCACAATCGCGGTTCTGGGAGAATGTCGTCGGGCGGAGCAGAGGCTTCGTGCAGCTGATCGGACCAATGTTAAGAGACAATCTGAATTTTGTGGCACCTTACAAT
>JASHXQ010000241.1 GCA_030043455.1 Nitrososphaerales archaeon
AGAGCCTAGCAGTTGCAGTGATCATTCTTTCGGTATCGCTCATGCTAACGCCGATCTACTTCCTCTCGATCCCTTTGGTCCTCGTCACCGCCTTGTTCGGTGGTTTTGGGAGCTCCCAGTTGTTGATTGCGGATTTTGCGCTCCTCTTCACTCCCTTGGCCTTGCTGAACAATGCCATTTATTTCGTAACCACTCCCGGGACAAACTCCAGTCCACCCATCATTTTTTCCCAGCTCAGCTACCTAACCTCGAACGTGAGACCGGCTCTTTCCGGAATCGCGGGAGTTCCGTCGAGCTACCTGTATTCCCATTCCCTTGCGGTAACTGGCTATCTGATTGGAAGGGGCTACACTGTCTATCTACCTCTGGTCATCTTTGGCTTGGTTCTAGTAGCTTCATCTTGGATAGCCGGCCTAACTAACTCTCTATTGAAGAGGCTCTCGGCCGTTGAGCTAACCCGGAGGTTCTCGGGCATTCTCGTTCCAATTCTGGTCTCAGTGATCGCGAGCGGAGCCTTCGTCGTCATGATGCTCGCTCTTTCCCCGCTTGGCGCTGCAGTTTTCCAGACTGCCCTCTCCGACGGTTCGGCCTCTTACTATTTGATAGCTGGGTCTTTGGCGATTGCAGGTTTGTTCGTGGGCACAGAATTGTCCACACAAAGATTAGAGCGCTCTCAGTTACTGAACACCAAGCTGGAAAATCTGCTTGTGAATCTGGACGAAAGGCTAGGTGTGATCGGAGGCGAGGTCCAAAAAATAGAGATGGACGCCCCCTCAATCGATCTCAGTCCGGAAAAGAAGACCCTCTCTGAGACAATGGCTTATGCAGCTGACGTGAGAAAGCAGCTTGTGACAGCGAGTTATGGTTCTTTTGTGGGTTGGATTTCGGATATCGAAAACCGGATTATCCCATCTCTCGACTTGATCCCGGGAAGTCTCAGGACTCGACTGGCTACTGGGCTGCAAGTATTATCTTCTGCATCTCTTACAATGAACAGCCGCTTGGAGGAAGGTCGAGCTCCAGGGCCAAGGTATCTTTCCATGGAGCACCTGGTCGTTGGCGAACAGGCACTGCTTGAAGAAATCCTTCAGCTTTACCGACAGACTCTCAATTCTATCGAGCAGACTACTTCAATTCTTTTCGATCTCTACTTGGAGTCTGTAAAGGCGTACAGTATGTTGATGCTCGTTGAGGAAATCGCTCCACCGGTTAGTCCGGGGACTTTGCTGGCATCTAGGGATTATATCGCGGCGATGAAATTGGTATCTGAAGATTACTGGCTCAATTTCTACGTGAGAGAGAATGATAGATACGGCGAAAAACTAAGGATCTTTCTGTCTCTAGTTTCCAAGGTGGCAGAAACAGCGATAGAGGGAGGCCGTGGAATACTCTCCAACATAGTCGAAAAGAGCGCGAGTACATTTCCGTCGAATGCCCCCCTGATGCTCGAAAACATGAATGAGGTAATCGACTTTTACCGGGAGACGATCGAGAAAGCTATCGATGAAATCGAGACAGTGAAAAAGGTAGTATCGACGGTAGATCCGTCTTTTTCAAATGTACTGAAGCTCAACACAACGGGAATTTTCAACGAATTAATGGCGATCCAGGGTGCGGTGCGGCGTGTTCATCCCAATTTCAACGACGTGGATGAGCTTTCAAAGGAAATGCTGCCGATTTTTCAAACGCTTTCCGACGACAGGCGGGCGGACGAGGAGAGCCTCATCGTCATATCTCAATACCCTGTGGCGGTTAGGTTCTTACAGCGGCTCTTTGCGAGTAAAACAGAGGTCGTTCGTACAAGAGAGCTTCCCTTCCAGCATGATACTGCCGCTTTCTTTGTCAGGTCCTTTGCTGAATCCAACAAATCATACTCCTATAACGAACAGCGCGAGGAACTCTCGATTGGGCATGATAAAATGTATCAACGGTCATGACCAGCCCGATTCTGCGCTTCATCTGAAGTGTAGCAGCTGTGGAGGAATCGTCCTCTTTGAGGACGCGTCCGCGCAGCTCCAAAAACTACCCAAAGTGGACCCCGTTTTTGAAAAAGTCTCCATGGTTTTTGTCGGGCTAGCCTCGCTACCTCCTCTCGTACAGAATAAAGACATCTACGTTTCCTCGATCTTGGTTGGGGACACCGAATCAGAGAAAGTAGAAGCGATTACACTCGGGAGAACCCAGGCCAAGAGCTGGTTTGAGTTTTACTCCAGGTACTTGGGCAAATTAGAGCACTGGATGAAATTTGTCGGCATGGACAGATCGCCCTATCGACTGATGGTAGTCGACACAAGGCGTGCAGCTTCAGTGTTGGCTCTTGCCTCCATCGAACCATCGTGGAGAAACACGATCGTCCTTGCAATAACAGGGGATCAGACTTCCACACTAATCGAACAGAATACCAGCTACGTAGCCATCACTACTGCCCTAAAGAAGGGGTTTCCGGTGATCGCAGTCTCCACATCTTACGTTGAAGAATTGGTTTTCTATGTGGAAAAAGAAGGCCTCGTGATTCGCTCACAGGCGTTGTTTCCTATAATTTATCGCTTGGTTTCCGCAGTAGATAGCGTGATGGATATGCTCGGAAACGACGTGCGGCTGGGAATAAAGGAACACTGTCTCGCGGCAATCCTCTCTGCCTCAGAAAAGGTCTACCCCACCGTGGAAAGCGCTCTGGTGGCACAAGAAGCCAGCTTTTCCATAAACGCCGATAAGACGGACGTTGCTACTGCTTCACTTTTAGCCTTCGCTCCGGCTGATGTCCTTAACCGGATCAACAAGGCCTTTGCAAATTACAGGAGGCAGGAGTTGAAGAGTGCCGTCGGAGCGGATCATCAAGGATATCCAAGAGAGGATGGCTCAACCGCAGCGCTGTACGATCTGTTGATGATTTATGGCATCAAACAGGGATTGACCTACCAGTCGTTGAAGACCGGCTACGATTCTATTGCGAGGATGGCTCCTGAGCTTAGTATGGAGAGAGTAGCTTGATCAAAAGCAAGAATCCTGGAAGACCATTCAAACTTCGCTCGGTGAAGTATCAGGGCAAGCTGCTCAAGGGCTGTGTCCTCTACATTAACGAAGGAGAGAAGGAGGTCAGAATTCTGGCGCCGAAGAATCGCATCTACTTTACGAATCGTGAGCTGTCTTTCTTGAATAAGCAGGTTCCTCTGATATCCCTCTCCTATAATGCTACTACCACCGTAGCAGCGCAGGGCAAAAAGCTCACGCTTAACAGTGATATTGTAATAGAGTTCGAAGAAGCTTCAGACGCTGCGAGAATCAATGAGATACTGTCCGAACCCCGGAAAGAACTAGAGAAAAAGTCGAGGCAGCTGCTCTTTCAGGCGGAAGGCCATATCCGGGGCTTTTTAGAGACCAGAGAGGACGCGCTGGAATTTCAAGCAAACCTTCGAACGAATCCCAGAAAGACGATGCTGGATCTCTCGACGAAGGTAGCAGATATCCAAGCCACCGATCCCTTATCCGCCATGACAAGTGTGTATTCGGAGATGCTGACCAAATCCTGGGACGAAGTGCATTCCTCCATTTCTGGAATCGAGAAAGAACTAGGAAACGAATTGGCCAACAGACTATACGCCGTTACCTATTTCATCGGTGAATTGCAAGATGCTCTCTTTGAGGGCAAGGATCCAAAAAAGATAGAACGGCTCAAGAGTTTTGGTG
>JASHXQ010000242.1 GCA_030043455.1 Nitrososphaerales archaeon
TTGGCTTACTCTCTGTTCTTTTCCACTGGCGGCCGAATTGGAAAGCAGCTCTTTGACGAAATGCTGGAAGAAACGACGGAACGCAGGTCCGAAGAGATCAACGCTCCACCAGAGGATTTTGCCGCGTACCTGGTGAGGTACTTCCAAGTTACGAATGAGGAAAAACCGGAGTGGATCAGATTCCTCACGAGGGAAGCGCTAGATCCCAACGCAAACTTTGTGAGTCACAAAGAAGAGCGAGAAAAATTAATCCAGCAGTTCGTGGAAGACGTCCGAGATCGACAGGTGAAAGGATTTCTCAAGAAGGACATTGACCCAAAATACATCACTCTTATGGTGCTGTCTCTCAGCTTCTACCCTCGAGTATTCGAAGACGTTACCAAAGTCATCACGGAGCTTTCCTCTACCGACAAAGAATTTGAAGAACGATGGAGTGAGCTTTTACGAGAAGTTGCCCGAGCGTTTGAACCGAAGAAAGCGTGAAGCTGGAATTTAGAGCAATTTCAGGATTCTTGGGCTGGAAGGACTTTGCCCTAGAGACCTAGCTTTTTTCGGAATTAGCTATTCACTGAATCAAGTGGATTACAATGAACATGACGAAGGTAACAAAGCATAAATGAGCCGTATCTGTCGAAAAGGCTTGTGTACTCTGCAAAATCACGGTTGAAGCGCGCTCTTTCGAGAGGAGCAACGATTGGAATTGTTGTTGTCGTCATTATAATTATCGCAGCGGGTGGGTACTACGCGGTATCGAGTACTTCGCACTCAACCACTACGACCTCATCGTCTTCTGCATCGTCCTCAAGCTCGACTGTATCCTCGGTGAGTTCATCCTCAAGTTCCGCCGCGTCCACTAGCAGTATGATGTCATCGTCCAGTTCGAGTGTATCCACAGCTTCAAGCAGCAGCTCGTCTTCGGCGTCTTCGACAACCACTTCGACCACGACAAGTTCGGGAGAACGGAACACGCTGGTTATGGACGATGCTAACTGGCCGATCGACGGCTATAACGTGCTCTACTTTGTATCTGAAATTCCCTGGCCGGACTGGTTTGCTTACTCTGTCTATCAACCCTTGATCTCTGTGAATCTAACAGCCGAGTACCAAACTGACTCGATACAGTACCTCCCTGTCCTTGCGTCCAACTGGACTGTCTCCTCAGATCAAATGACTTACACTGTCAATCTGAGACCAAATGTCAATTTCTCCAACGGAGATCCTTTCAACGCATACCAGGAATGGATGGAGCTGTATGGTTTCTACTACCTCTCGGCTAACAGCTCGGCTTGGTGGCAGTCCTATGGCATTTTCAACATGAGCAATGTGGACTTTGGTCCTGCTACGATCGCTTTGATCAATCAAAGCGGTCTCATCAGTCCTTCGGCTCAAGCTCTTGCAATCATGGAGAACCAGTCCTGGCCAATTTACGTGACGAGTCCGTACCAGATCGTATTCCAGTTGCAAGCCCCCTTCCTCTACTTCCCCGGTACGCTGGTGTCGTATGTCGGGATGACCTTCGATACACAATACGTTCTGGATCACGGAGGCTTCGGTACACCGGCGTCCTTCAACACCTACTTTAATTCGAACCCTATTCCCGGGACAGGGCCGTATGTGATATCGGGTCAGGTTGTGAACTCGTACATGACTTTCGCTCAGAATCCGACCTATTGGGGAGACAGCCTTCCTGCATCCCAAATCTCCGCGAATCAGCTCCTCAGCCCCGGCAGCGTGAAGGATGTAGTCATTAATTACAAGCCGGACGATCTCTCGAGGTACACGGATCTTTCAACAGGAGCCGCTCAAGTGGTAGCTGTCGAGTCAGCCGACTGGAATTCCATTCTTGCGAATCCCACCAAGTATTCCTATACTGTGTTACCCTCCTGGGGAGGGATAACCGCAGCAATCGCGCTGAACGTGAACGTATACCCGACCAACATAACCTTGGTAAGACAAGCGATTGTCCACGCGATCAACTATACGGACGTCATTGACACCGCCTTTGCCGGGGAAATGGCGCAGGGCATGGGACCGGAATATCCTGCGTGGAACCAGTTCTACGATCTGGGTAATTACACGCCTTATCAGTACAACCTTACGCTAGCGCAGAACGACCTGAACGAGGCTAACATAACGAACATGCCGACCTTCACGTTCAAAATAATCACCGGATGTGTCTTTTGCGAGAATGCAGCAGAGGTCGTCCAAGCTGACCTGGCCCAGATAGGAATCACCGTGAACATTGAAGTCCTAGATAACAGCGCATATGACGCGCCATATGGCAGTTTCTCCACCAACGTTCAGAACGCCGCGCAGATTGGACAACTCGCTTTGCTCGGCGGGGAGACCTGGGCTCCGTCTGCCCTAACCCCCGCAGATGATTGGGTTTCGTTCGTGAGCAACACGTCCAGTTGGGGGAACTGGGCAGGCTATACTTCTCCTAGCGTTCAAGCCTGCGTTAATGCCTTCACTTCCAGCGCCAACCTTTCCTACATCCAGGGTCTTTGCCAAACCGCTCAGGGTCAAATTTACAACGACGCGCCATATGTTTGGCTCGGATGGTACAAACTATGGTATTCATCAGGCTCCTTGGTCTGGCAGACCGG
>JASHXQ010000243.1 GCA_030043455.1 Nitrososphaerales archaeon
GATCGATTCTTTCCTTGGAGCCGAATTTCAGGCTCCTCATCCAGTAGTACAGAAAAGGGATCGATACTGCAATCAATCCGATGACGATAATCTCCAGAGTTTCCGCGCTCAAGAAAACTCCTGCCGGATCTCGCCTGTGCGAATGGGTTTTTCGAGTGTTACTCTTTGATCGAGAGATGGGATTTGCCCAGATTCACTTCCTTGAACGCGGGATGGATTTCCACCGCGAGATTCCTTGAAGTGGGGGGCGCAGAAATCACCCAGGCGTAGCTCCCGCCTCGCAGCGAAGTATTCACGTGGGGGTGGTAGCCCTTCGGAATTAGGACGGCATCGTAATCGTGCACCACATAGGCCCTCTCGTCTGATCCATCGAGGATGAGCTGCACCCCAAAACCTGGATTCAAGCCGTAGAAGATGTACGCTTCCGGTTTGTCGTCGTGCTTGTGAGGCGGGTAGCTGCTCCACTCGCCAATCGAATCTTCCACGTAACCTGCGATGAACCGGTTGCCGGGATCAGCTTCGGTGATGGATTGGACCACAGTTCTCCGGAAGGTGGGCTGGCCGATCTTCATCTTCGGAGCGTCGGCGTACTTTTTCACGTACGCCTTGTACTTCTGGGTGCCGTTGGTTTCTGCGATGAAAACCACCGAGCTCCCTCGCGTCTTTATCTTGGCTGCCTCGCCGAGAGGGAGGTACATCATGTCTTTTTCTGCAAGAGATGTGCCATTGACCGAGATCTCGCCGCTGAGCGAGAAGACTAGACGCTCCTTGCCCGGAGCTCCTGCGAGATCGTATTCCAGACTGTCAGAGGTTTTCAGGCAGTGGAGAGCGAACCCCTCGTAATCGTACATCTTGAAGGGTACGTTGAGCTGGGACTGGGTCTTGGCGTGCAAGATTTTTTTAGAGCACCACGCTTGCGATCTTGTGGACTGCTTCGATGATGTCGTTGATGCCCTCTTCGGTATCCATGGGACTCACGTCGATGTGCACGGCTCTCCCCAAGAGATCGAGGGTCGGCACGAGATCGGATTTCGCGGCCTGGTCTACTCCGGGAACGAGGTGGCCCCACGCTGTGAAGACGTGGCCGTCGAAGCGCTTCGGGTCGTACATCACGCCCGGATACATGCCGCTGATCCTCTTGATCCCTTCGGCCAGGATAGCGTCTCTGAAGGTCCTCGCTTTTTCCGGCGTGTCGACGTAGAATACTACGGCCACCCCGATCTCGCCATTGGGATCGGGCAATCGCCGGAATTGGATCCCGGCAATGTCGGAAATTCCCTTTTTGATCTTCGCCTTGTTCGCCCGGACCCGCGCGATGATCTGATCTTCCTTCTTCAATTGGGCTCTCAGAATCGCGGACGACACTTCGTTCAGCCGGTAGTTCACTCCGGGGAATGGTTTGATCGAGAGATGGGGCTCGTCCACCTCTCCCGCGCGGAACGGCGTTCCCACATCGTGGAACATCAGCATCCTCTCAAAGGTCACCTTGTCGTCGGTAACAGCTGCGCCTCCCTCGCCCGCGGAAATCATCTTGTTGAGCTGGAAGCTGAACGAGCCCACGTTTCCGATCGAGCCGAGCTTCTTACCCTTGTAGCTGCCTCCACCGCACTGCGCGACGTCTTCCAGGAGGAAGATTCCCTGGTCTTTGGCGATCTTTTTCAGGGGATCGAGATCGCTGGGCACTCCGCGGATGTGGACCGCCATGATGACCTTGGTCTTGTCCGTGATCTTCTTTTCCACATCCTCTGGATTGATCGTGAGAGAGTTGTCCACGTTGGCTAAAACCGGAGTGGCTTTTGCCGCAACGATGGCGCTGGGGCAGGAGACCCAGGCGTACGCAGGAAGGATCACCTCGTCGCCTTCTCTCACTCCCAGCCCGATGAGAGTGGTGTGTAGAGCTGCGGTACCGGAAGTAACTGCTAGCGCGTACTTTGTTCCGACGTAATCCCGGAACTCTTCTTCGAATTGACCGGTGATGTTCAGAAAATTGGGACCGTAAAATCGGTAGGGGGATTGCGCCTTCAGGACTTGCATTACAGCATCGACTTCAGCCTGATCGAAGAACTGGGCTCCGGGATGCATCACCGGAAGCGGGGTCGTCCTGATCGGCTTGCCACCGTAAAGAGCGAGGGATTCTTTCGAGACCATGATTTGTGTTACTTTTTGCGGGGTATCTTGCTCTGGCGATTTAAGTATAGTCAGAAGATCCCGAAATAGAAAGGGAGTCCGGAGCTAAGCATACCCACGATTTTTCATTAACGAGGTCCGGAATACAATCCAATCTATGCCCAAACAGAGCTCGTTTCAAGCTGTCCTGTACCGTAGAACACGCGCTTGTGCGATCGCGCTGGAATCACCATAATAAATCAATGATCGGGGTAGTCTCGATCCAGGGAGATTCAATGGGATCCATCCAAATGGCTATAGTTACTGCGCGTGGATCGAGACAATAGGGCCTCCTCCTTTTAGGGCGTTCCAGAGACCTTTTCAATTCAGGGGATCGCAACCTAATGGAATTCTGTGAAGAAAGGATTGTGAAGCACTTCGGTCCTCACAAACACGCTAAAGCGGGATTGTCACATTTGAATCGACCTGATTCGCTTCCGATCGACAATGGTGAAATGATTTGCGAGTTCGATTTTTGGCTGATTAAATCAACGATAGATTTCACTACATCATCCGTCGATGTTGGGGAAAACCGGAGCAAGACCACTCCTTTCGAAACCCTATTGTATCGAAAGATCTGTTCTCCAAAATCTTTGTCGAAGGTAATCAGAATTCTGTCAGAAGAATCGGCCACATCCAGCACTCGCTCATCTCTTTGGCCGGCAGGCACAAGATCGAGAATACTTAACAAATCGATCCCCCGATCTCGGAGATGTTTAATCGACTTAGTAGGAATGTTTTCGTCAGCAATAAATTTCGAAGTCTTGAAACTCCGACGAGAAGCCATTTCGCCGGACTTTATTGAATACGGTAGACTCGTTCTTCCTTTAGTGTAGCGGCTGCATACTTCAAAGCTGCTTCAACATCCCTTTTCTTCAGTTGAGGATAATTCTCAAGAATCCGATCGTTAGACCACCCTTGAGCGACTAGATCTACGATGAACTCGACAGCTATCCGAGTTCCGCGGATGATAGGCTTTCCCGCCAGAATTTTTTCGTCGAGCGTGATCCTAGATTTCCAAGACAAAGGACGACTGGATCTTGAAAGCGTACGATCGGAGATATTAAGTCAATCATTAACAGACTTCCGCTGAATTAGTCAATTTCCGAGACCAAATCTAATGTGTTCCCCTTTAATGGTTAGAAATTGACATTGAATCTGACCTTAGATAAATCGAAGCGGGAATTTGAAGCTGGGAACCAGCTTATACCAGGCGGAGTAAATTCTGGTTTTCGGTATCGCGATCCGTTTCCTCTCTATTTCAGCCGGGCCGAGGGGTCGCGACTCTGGGATATTGATGGAAATGAGTATCTCGATTTTCTCGTAGCAAACGGGGCGTGTATATTAGGGCATAAGGATCCCCTAGTCACAAAAGCGGTGGAGGATCAGCTTCAGACGGGACTCACCTCTTCACTGGAGAGTGAACTAAGCGTCGAGGTTGCGAGGCTGCTTCATGAAATGATCCCTTCCGCCGAGTCGGTGAAGCTTTCCAACACGGGAACCGAAGCGGTGATGCACGCATTTCAGATTGCCCGCGGCTACACGGGCAAGAATGTCATCATCAAAACTGAAGGGAGCTATCATGGTTGGCAGGATGAAGCACATCAAAGCGTGCATCCTGCTCTGCGGGACAATAGGAGTCCGGGAGAGTCTTCTACTAAAGCTATCCCGGAAGTCGAAGGCTACGTACGGTCTGCACCAGAAAATATCCTGGTCGTGCCT
>JASHXQ010000020.1 GCA_030043455.1 Nitrososphaerales archaeon
CTGGATGCCGTAGATTGGTACGGCAAGTCCGCGATCAGAAAAGCTAGGATCCCCAAAAGCTATAGATTGGAGCCGCTCGATGCGATTCTTAGGGCAAGACGAACCCGAGAAGAGGTAGAGATCCTTCACTCGGCCAAACTGGCTGGTGTTGATTGTCCGGAGGTTTACTTTGCAGATCCATATTCTTGCGAGATCATCATGGAGTTCATTTCTGGGATTCTCTTGAAGAATATTCGAAACAAGGACGAGTCGATCTTTCGGACAGTAGGGAGGTACACTGGAAAACTTCACGTGGGTGGAATAATCCATGGAGACCTCACTACCAAAAACATCATCATTTCTGAAGACCGTCTAGTCTTCATCGATTTCGGGCTCGCATTCTTTTCTGATCGAATCGAAGATGCGGCGGAAGATCTGCATCTTCTGAAACAGGTTCTCAAAACAGAAATTTCCCAAAAGAAAGCCATGACGAATTTTGGGGCAACACTCCAGGGCTATGCCGAAACTGTCGGCGAAAAACGGACAGCTATGGTAAAATCCCAAATCGCCAGGATTGAGCTGCGGGGGAGATACGCCCAGGTTGACTGAATTTTACTTCGCTACTGGAAACGACCACAAGGTCGAGGAAGCTCGAGTGGCCCTTGCACAATATGATATCGAGGTCAAGAAGCTAGACCAATTTCAAAAGCTGGAAATCCAGCACCCCGATCTCGGAGAAATTGCCTCCTCTGCCCTAGCTCTGATCGTTGCGAAGACAATTAAACCAGTGTTTGTTGAAGATGCGGGCCTTTTCGTTCATCAGCTCAATGGTTTTCCTGGGCCTTACAGTTCCTACGTGTTCGAGACTCTGGGTAACGAGGGTATTTTGAAATTGTTGGAAGAGGCGAAAACAAGAAAGGCAGATTTTCGCTCTGCGGTCGCCTTCGGCATGAACGGGAAATGGCTAGCGAATTTTTCTTCCACAACTGAAGGAACGGTACAGATGCAGGCGCGGGGAGAGAACGGCTTCGGGTTTGATCCGATTTTTGTACCGATGTGGACTTCGAAGACCTTTGCTGAAATGCCCCTCAAAGAAAAAACGATCTACTCGCACAGAGCCAAGGCGATTTCAAAACTGGCTCTCTGGTTTCTTAACGAATCCAAGACGAATCCTGAATTGCAAGTAAAAGAAAATGATTAGCAACGCATCGTAGGATCTTACAAGTCAGAACACTTCCCCTTCTTATTTCGCGAATTGCGCAACCCTTATTTCGGGTAATTTCCGGATTCAGTTGCTTCAATCTTTGGCAAGAATACACTCGCACCGACACGGGAAGTCTCAGTCAACTCGGCCATCCTCGAAGAGACCGCCCAGCTGGGTGAATTACAGTCAGGACGAAATTGTTACGAATATTTCTAAACTCTCCAAGGAGGGTTTGACCCCCAGTCAGATTGGATTGAGATTGCGGGATGATTACGGGGTGCCTAACACCAAGACTTTTCTCGGGAAATCGATCATTGAGGTACTTCAAGAGGGGAAGAACTCTCCGGCCCTCCCTGAAGATCTGGGCCGGCTGGTCGAGAGGGCCTCCAAGCTGAAGGAACATTTGGCAACTCACCACGCTGATCGAAAGAACGTGCGGTCTCTGGAGCTGCTGGAGGCCAAAATTCACCGTTTGTCGAGCTACTACAAGCGGAACGAGAAACTCGCCGAATCGTGGAAGTACTCCACTGCGGTAGCTCAGCTCGCCTGATTTTCCAACTTGTATTGACCATCGATGGAGGACGAGCAGGGGCTTTACGAGAAGGCTCGTCGGTTCGACCTAAAGATCGCGGCTAGTGCGAAAAATAAGGAAAACATACTGATCGCGACCCACCACGACGCGGACGGAATCTGCGCGGCCGTGATACTGAGCGAATTTATCCTGAAGAACAAAGGACACTGTCAGATTCGGGCGGTATCTGAACCCAACTCCCGGTTTCTGGATCGACTGAGCTCTTCCAAGTTCGACCTGATCATCTTCGTAGATATCAGCGCCGGCCTGAGTGGCGAAATCGCCAAAAGGTTCGGAGACAAGTGGCTCATCATCGATCACCACGAAATCCCCGACTCGGAGGAAACCTCCGAAAATGTGCTCAACTGCTGGCAATTTGGAATTGATGGAAATTCTTCGATCAGCTCATCTGGACTCTGCTTCTTGATTGCAAAAAGTCGCTCCGACCGGCTTTCCTTTCTCGCCTTGACCGGGGCGATTGGAGATCGACAGGATACCGGTCCCCGGCGAACAGTGGTTGGTTTAAACGCCAAAATTCTCGAAGGGGACGGCGAATATTCCGCCGGAATTGATGCCAAGAACGATCTCATGGTCTGGGGGAGAGAGACCCGTCCGGTTCACGAGTCGATCGCGAACACCGTGTCGCTGTTCATTCCCGGGCTGACCGGTAACCGGGACGCTTGCCTCGCATCGTTGCGTGGGGCCGGGATAGAATTGAGGTCCGGCAATCGATGGAAAACTGCATCCGAGTTTGGAGAAGAAGAAAAACAGCGGCTGCTCGAAGCCATAGTGCCCCATCTCTCTGGTACCACTTACACCGTGGAAGATCTGGTCGGAACGGTTTATGGTTTGAACACTCGAGATGAGTATTCCACTCTGAGAGATTCGAGAGACCTTGTGCTTCTCATCAACGCTTGCAGCCGGATGGGCAAGCCGAGCCTTGCTCTCGCTATCTGTCTTGGCGATGAACAGATCTTTGCCAGTAATTCCGATCAGATCATTTCAGATTATCGATCTGAGATCGTGAAAGGGATCCAGAGTCTACTCTCCAGCGAAGACCGCATTGTCGAGAAGGGGGACTATGCTATGATAGTGGGGGATGGTGTGGTGAGTGAACGAATGACTGGCGCGGTCTGTCAGATTGTTGCCTCATACTCTCGATTTAGGTCAAAGGTTGTTTTCGTACGAACGACCACACCTGATGGGGACGTGAAAATTTCCGCCCGGTCGGGAAAGGAAAGGACAGGTTATGATCTTGGATCCGCGTTAGCTAAGATTGGATCCACAACGTCCGGGGTGGGGGGAGGGCACAAAGGCGCAGCAGGGGCGAGGTTTTCTATTGCCAGACAACAGGAATTTCAGCAGACACTCGATTCGATTTTTCAATCTACCAAACGAAGAAATTAGATTAGGTTCAGAGTTTTAAGATGATTATAATTCCTCAAAAGTGGAGAATTTACTATCAATTAGGGAAGCTTTTCGGAAAGGCATGAAATACTCGATGAACTCTAGTACAGCGTGATATTTCTTGGTATCCCAAAAGTTGATCTTAGGAACTAGCATTACCGCTATAGCGGTTGTCGTAAGTCTACTAGGTGCCATGGTTTTGCTTAGTGCGTCATCGGCCGATTCTCCCTCCTCGACCACGACGCAGGTTAGCGGTCAACAACCAGGGTCTTGGATGGGCGCGCGCGGTGGAAACTTCTCCGGCCCGTGGATGGGTGGCCGTAATGGAAACTTTTCAGGGCCTCCGCAAGGAATGGGATTCCCGCCGTCTTTCTCCAACGGAGGAAGACAACACTTTGGAGGAAACTTTGGGGCACTGCAGGGTCCGCCTGCAAATCTGACAATCGGACAGATCATCACTCTGACCAGTACTAACGGGAGTTTCGTTGAGGTGGACAATCCCAGCGACAACGGAACTGCTTCAGGAACATTGGCCCTTACTGTGACCGGGAAACTCAGCGAAGGCTATACTTTCTCGATTTCGAGCGGGTCCTTCACTATTAGTGGGACTCAGTATACTATCTCCTCGGGAAGCGCCCAAACTGGGCTGGGAGGGAATAATCTCCAGGGACAGGGAAGCACCAGTTCAAGCGGTGATTTCCTCGTACAGCTGCAAGCGCGAGGAAGCCTGGCTGGAACTAATGCCTCGGTGCATGTCGACCTGAAGACCGGCTCCACGGAGTATATGGTAAATCTCCTTACTTCCGTACAGAATTGAGCCTCCCAACAAGCGTAGAGAGGGGAACCTCTCTCCTCAATTTTATTTTGTTTAAAATCCTGTGATTAGCTCGTGAGAGCTTACTCCAGAACCTTGGTAGCCGCGTCCGCGTGTGCTAAGAACTCGTCCAGGGTCGAAATCAAACTGGGTAGCCGGTCATTGTCGGCAATTTCGACAAAAATCTCGAGTTTATTCGAACGACGTTTTTGAGAGATTTTCATTCCGCTCGGTAGATTGATATTATCAGGCGAGAGACCGCTGTCCACTGCTCGTGCAGTTTTTTGACTGTCTAGATTTATCGTGAGGACTGATCTGATCAAGCTTGAAAGTTTTCCGTACTCTCGAAGTCGTTACTTCTCGCACATTAAAAGCTGCCCTCAATTCTGCATAGGGCCAACCCGGAGGTGGAAACAACTTGATTGACATCCGAATCCTCCGGGACTCTCCAGAGAGAATCCGAGAAAATCTGGAACAGCGGAATATCACAAACTTCCCACTCGACGAATTATTGGGTCTAGATCAAAATCGACGTGAGCTCATTTCTCGGACTCAAAAACTCAAAGAAGAAAGAAATAGGATTTCCCTTGAGGTGGCGAAAGCGAAGAGAGCAGGAAACGAGGCACAGGATTTAATTTCCAGGATGAAGCTTACTTCAGACGAGATTTCCGAAAATGACAATGAGGTCGAAGAGATCAACGGGAAACTCAACGGCTTACTCGGCACAGTTCCCAACTTTATCGATCCCTCTGTTCCCATCGGGAAGGACGAAAACGCCAATATCGAAGTTAGCAAGTGGGGACAACCGATGGCGGGGACACTTGATCACATTGACATTGCTGGCGAATTCGATCTGATTGATGTAGAGAGAGCAGCGAAAACCTCTGGTGCGCGGTTTTACTTTCTCCGGAGGGATCTCACCCGGTTGAACTACGCCCTAATTAGTGCAGCGTTGGATTTCCTTCGATCCCGCGGTTTTGTTCTCATTCAGCCGCCGTACATGTTGAAGAGGGATGCGATCGGAGGCGCCGTCATACTTGGGGATTTCGAGGAAGTCATCTACAAAATTGAAGGGGAGGACCTCTACCTGATCGGGACTTCGGAACACGCCATCGCGGCGATGCATATGGATGAAATTTTCGAAGGTTCTGCCCTTCCGCTCAGATACGCGGGAATAAGTCCTTGCTTTCGAAAAGAGGCAGGAGCTCACGGCCGGGATACAAAGGGAATTTTCCGGGTTCATCAGTTCGAGAAAGTAGAACAGTTCGTTTATTGCAAACCTTCAGAATCCGACAGCGAGCATAAGCTGCTCCTTGGGAATGCCGAGGGTTTCATGCAACAGTTAGGCATTCCCTATCATGTGGTCTTATTAAGCTCGGGAGACATGGGGAAGGTCTCCGCAAAGACCTTCGATATCGAGGGCTGGATTCCCAGCCAAGGAAAGTACCGGGAGCTTATCTCGTGTAGCAATTGTACTGAGTTCCAGTCGAGGGCTCTTGGCATAAAGTATCGTGAAAAGGCTCACGAAGAATCCAAATTTCTACATACACTAAACAGTACTCTCGTCGCAACTGAAAGAACACTTGTCGCGATCATCGAGAATTACTACCGGCAGGATGCGCGGGTCATCGAAGTGCCTAAAGTGCTCGTGCCCTACATGAACTCCCAGACTGAGATCCATCCAGTGAAAAAGTAGCTCGTTTACAGCTTTACTTATATTCGGAAAAACCGAATGCGACCTTCTGCGTATTTATGCCGAAACCGAAGAGAGCCGGGAAAGTAAAGGACAAGTGGCGAGAGAAAAAATGGGTCACGGTCCTAGCCTCCCCGGGATTTGAGCGAGCTCCAATTGCCTACGTTCCCATTACCAGCAATGAATTAGCCGTTGGTCGAGTCATTGAAACGACCCTTTTTGACATCTCCAAGCAAGACCCCCAGCAGAATATGCTGATCAAGCTTCACTTCCAGATTACCGGAATCGATGGCAACACTGCCACGACCATCCTAAAGGGGCATGAATATTCCAGGGAGTATCTGAGGAGCCTAGTTCGGCGCGGGGCATCCATGGTGAATTTCATCCGAGATTACAAAACGAAAGACAACGCTATTGTGCGTGTCTATGTAGTGGCGTTTACGATCGGGCGAATCAACTCCTCCCGCAAGCACGAAATTCGCTTGGCGGCCGATAAAATTCTGAAAGAGAGAGCAGCTTCGTTATTCTACGAGCAGTTTGCCCAAGAAGCTGTGAAACAAAACATCGCACGGGAGCTTTACGATGCTTCCAAGGAGATCGCGAAGATCCGACATCTTGGTATTCGGAAGATCAAGCTAATCAAATCAGGTGA
>JASHXQ010000244.1 GCA_030043455.1 Nitrososphaerales archaeon
AAGAAATTTCGAGTCTGCTCTGTCGCAAGTTGGAACTGAAAATCACTGAGGTAAAGACAGGTACGGTCATTGGTAACTACTACTGGACTTTCGTGAGAGTTTACGCCGGCGATCTTTACGGGACAGGCGAGGGGTATACCGCGCCTCAGCTGGAAAACATCATCATGGAGCTCTCTCCTCTGATTGTTGGGGAAAATGCTCTTGATCTGAATTACGTTTATGACAAACTGCGATGGGCGGCTGTTCCCTCCGGGGTTTCAGGTATTATGTACCATGCGATTTCAGCAATAGAGATCGCACTGCTGGATCTGATCGGAAAATTTCTGAACGTTCCTGTTTACACTTTGCTTGGAGGGAAATTCCGGGACAAGATCCGGATCTATGTGGATACTCACGCTGGAGAGTCGCTCCACGCGAGGGACCGAGCCCTGCGGCCTGCGTATACGAAGTGGATGAAAGAATTGAACAAGGGTGGGGAGGATGAAATGAGTCCCAACGATCCGATGTTCGGGAGATCCACAGTGCAGAAATTCACGGAAGCTTACACGCCGAAGGCCTACTCTGACCGCGCGATCCAGATGAAGGGTGAAGGATTTACCGCGGTAAAGTTTGATCTGGATATTCCCACGCCTTATTCGACCAAGCTGGGACAAAAATCCGGCTCTCTGAACAATCAGGAGATAGGATATCTTGCTGAATTGGTGAGGGCCGTGAGAAACGGAGTCGGAGACGAGACCGACATAATGTTTGATCTCCACTGGAAGTATGATCTTGGGAGTTCTGTTCGTCTCCTGAAGGCGATGGAGCCTTTCGGCGTGATGTGGATCGAGGATCCCTTGCCGCCCGATGATCTATCCTTACTGGGTAAGCTGGCCGGACTCACCTCGACTCCCATAGCTAGTGGCGAAAACGTCTACACTCGGTACGGCATGGCGAGACTACTACAGACGGGAATCCCTATTGTAACCCCTGACTCGATCAAGGCGGGAGGCCTTACGGAAACGAGAATGAGCGCACTCCTCGCTGCGATGCAGGAAGTGGTGGTCTCTCCCCACAACCTGAGCAGTCCTATCGGGACAGTGGCCCAGGCGCACCTCGCTGCTTCTATCCCCAATTTTGGAGTGCTAGAATTTCACGGAAAAGACGTGCCGATCTGGTATAGACTTGCAAAAGGACAGAAAGACATCATCCGAGACGGCTTTATCACTCTGAAAGACGAACCAGGTCTAGGAGTAGAGCTGGACGAAAGTGTCGCAAAGAACTACGCCCTAGATGATCAATTCAATCTGTGATAGCTTTGAAGGATTTAGTGTTCTGCCCTAATTTCCCGGACCGTGCGGCGAGAAAACAGATTAATCCCACAAGAACATAAAGAACAGTCATCATGACTAAAGAATACTGGGCACCGTAGATTCCCCAGACAAAACTGCCGACGGAAGTTCCGATTAGGATCCCCACGTCCTCGGCGGCTCCGTAGATTCCAATGATCCTTCCCCAGTGTCCTTTTGGTACGAAAGTAGTGAGCAGAGACAGAGTCACCGGAGTAATCGCCGAATAGGCAACACCCAAAACGATAGTCACGATTTGGACTTCGGCGATATTCTGTGCGGGGAGGATCGCTAAATAACTCACCCCAGTCGCAAAAAGACTGATGATTATCCATTTCACGGGCGTTCGCGATCCTCTGGAAGCAGTAAGGGGAGCCGCGAGGCCCGTGGATAGATTGAACGCGGCGATCACTATGCTAATATCCAGAACGCTCGCCGACAGTCGAGTCTCTTTGAGAAGAATATTGGGCAGAAGAAGAGAGAAGAAACTATTGCCGGCAACCGCGGTAAGTCCGACAAGGAAGAGAATTACGATTCCTATCTTGTTGTATCTGGCAGCTTTTTCGTTTTCGTCGGGCGTCTGGACTGGTATAA
Organism: Nitrososphaerales archaeon; assembly: GCA_030043455.1. The sequence continues at coordinate 1,923 of JASHXQ010000244.1, forward strand.
TCTCATTTGTCTTTTCTTGGACTCTTGTTTGAGTTCGATTGCTCCACCAAACGGGCACTATGGAAATCAGAGTAATTGCCGCGGCGATTACAAAGGAATTCGAGATTCCAATCAGCGATCCCAAGACTCCCGCGAGTAAGGAGCCGAGAGTAGCACCGACTGAGTAGACGAAAGAGAGCATTCCAAAAGTCCTTCCACGATCAGCATACCGTGCCTGATGAGCAACCGCGAGACGGGGAAAAACACCAGCTCCTCCGAGTCCCACCCCAAGGAGTGACTCGATCCCTAGCAGCTGGATTAGATCTACCGGACGGGCGAAGAGTAAAACGGCAACAGTGGTTAGGGCAATTGCAAGGGCTGGCATTGTGCCCCGAATACCGTACCTCTCAAAGATAAACCCCCAGAGCGCCTCAAAAATTAAGAAGCTTATCCCATATGCTGCAAAGGCCAGTCCGATATCAATCGCAGAAAGATTGATCGACTGATAATACTGAGGAAAGAGAGGGTACGTCATCCCCCTGGCTAGCTGAAACAGGAACATGAAGGTGAGGAGCGAGAAGTACTTCCGGAATTCCAGAACTTTCCCTAGCAACAAAACAACCTTCAGGGCAAGAACAAATCTGGCCCCCAAAACAGATGTCTCTGAACCAGCCGAGATATGGCTTTACGTCGGCACGGGAGCAGAAAAATAGAGGAGAGCCTCTAAGGGAAAACCGGGTCGTTTACTAAAAATTGTGCAGACAAAAAGATAAGGAAAGAGTGTCCGAAAAAAGAGGACGACTCTAGTTTGGAACGACTGTGTTGAGAATAGCTGTAGTGGATTCTCCGGTGAAAGAGGGATCCATCAGGAAGCTCTTGATGGT
>JASHXQ010000245.1 GCA_030043455.1 Nitrososphaerales archaeon
TTATAGCTTGGCGGACGAATCCTGGCGGAACTCTGTCGCAGGAATATCTGGTCACCTCCAGTAATGCGGGGCAAAGCTGGACGGCTCCGGTCAATATCGGCGTCACCAACAGGATCAATGCGTGGCCCTTCACCGTCACAATCTCTGGAGATACAGCTTACACCATGTGGAGCGAAAAGGTAAATTCTGTATCTTCCTCAACTGCGTGGCAGACTCTCGTGGTAGAGGGTACGCTGAGCGGAACCACGTGGACTTGGTCTTCTCCAGTCTCACTGACTGGATCCAATCCGACCCTAGGGGCGCAACCAGAGCAGGATATTGCGACTGGGGCGATCTCCAGTTCTTCTTCTGGAGCTTACGCTGTATGGCAGAATAATGCCACTTCTTCACAGATCTACTTCTCCACTTCTTGATCGGGACTATCCTGACTCGGCAACAAACTTTCTCGGCTTAATGTCAGCTAGGGCAGTAGCTTCTCTCTGCTAATCACTCGGCTCGACGCTGCGAGCATTACCAATGAGATTCCGAGGATAATTCCTGCCCAAAGAAAATCCACCCAGAAGGCAATTGAAGGCACGACGAAAGGGATCAGGTAGGTTGGGAGAACGAGGAAGGCTCCGATGGACATCCCGAGGGGTTGGTTAGATCCCACTCTCTGCTTCTGTAGCGAGCCAAAAGACATCATGACGACCGTTACAAGGGATACCACAGAGAGACCTAGTATGACAGCTAAAAGTGGAATCTGGAAAAGTACCGAACCAGCGCCCGACGATATGCCCGTTGCGATGTCGAGGACGATGTCGAGTATCCCGATCCCTCCAGCTAGTATCAGCGCCGCTTTCAAATACTGCCTGTAGATGTCTCTCTGACTCATCCCGAGAGAGAGGAGGTATTCGAGTACTCCGTTGTTCTTGTCGTAGACGAAGAGTAGAACGACAGGCGTGGCAAAGAGCATTGCAGCGAGCGCCTGCAGCGGGACGGCAAGAAACGGAATGCTCCCAGACGCACCTACACTGCTTGAAGTACCTTCGACATTTTTAGCAATGGTGTCAAGTGATATACCATGGGAGACTCCCGAGGCACCCACCCCCAGCCCCACTAACGTCAAGACAACCGCTATCACAGGGTACGTTTTTGCCAGGGACAAGCTTCTCCTGGCGATAGTCACCCCTTGAATCCCGCTCAAATCAAATCATCCGACGTTCCCAACAGTTTCCCGGTTCTCCGAAACTCCGGCGGGCGGTGGAGATGTTCCCTCAAAGAGGTTTTGAAGAGGATTATCCAGTTCGCGCATCTCCGTTACGATTACACCGCCGTCAACGAGCTTCTTGAGAGTCAGTCCCGCGTCTTCCGGCGTAGCAAAGCTCATCACGTAGTAGCCACCTTCTAGCTTCGCCTCCACAAGCTTCGAGATATCCGTTGTCGTCCTGAATCCAACCCTGTAGTCCTTTGACCTTAGGTCAGAAATCTTGCCGTCATAAGCGAGAGTTCCGTTTCGGATCAGCAACAGATTCGTGCCCACATCCCTGGCTTCATACAGGTTATGGGAAGAGTAGAGGACGATCCTCTCCTTCGACAATTTGAGCAGTATGTCGCGTATTTCCTTTGAAACACCAGGGTCAAGGTTAGAGGTTGCCTCGTCGAGGAGGTAGAGGTCTCTCTCCTGAAGGAAGACCTTCGCGATGGAGACCCGCTTTTTCTGGCCTTGAGAAAGGTCGGAGACCTTCTTGTCTTTCAGCTCTTCGAGCCCCAGCAACGCGATTGCGTCATCCGCCTTTCCTCCCTCGATCTTTGCATAGAAATCCAGGGCGTGCCAGACGGTCATTTCTTCGGGTAGGGCGTTATAGTGCGAGAGATAGTTGATCTTCTTCCTAGCCTCCTTGGATTTGTTGAGGTCATTACCATCAAAAAACACCCTTCCCGAGTAGGGTTCGAGAATCCCGGCAATAGTCCGGAATAATGTAGTCTTACCCGCGCCATTAGGGCCCAGAACCACATAGATGGCGGATTCCCTAGCTTCAAAGGTGATTTCGTGCAAGACCTGGATCCCTTCGTACCCAGCGTTCACATTCGCAAGCTCAAGCGTTGGCGTACTCGATCACTTCGGCGGTCGTGCAGCGTTCCGTTATCATTGGGAAAACGGCTTTTTTCATCTTTTCTTGCCAGCCGTTCATTTGGCCTCCGACGACATCCGAGTAAATCGAGATACGAATTAGTACGATCTTGATCGAGCGACGACCTGATTCCTGGAAACTGGTAAAAATAGAAGACGAAGATCGCCTAAAATGGACGACTATCGACCGCAAGCGTTAGGTTGCTGCGCTGCAGCTTCACTTCGATTTCAGGTCGATTCCGGTCTATTGTTCGCTGGTCATGTCTCTTTGAATAACAAACCTGCCCAGTCAGTTATTTCTGAATTATCGCTGATATTCAGAGTTAGCCCCAGTTGGAACGACATTGTTGGATCGTCGGAAATGATGAAATCCTCCATTTCATTTCCGCCGAGGTTGTCAGCAAATATCGATCTGTTGACTTTTGCCCCAAGCGCCTCAAGCATATCCTTGAGCGGTCCTCGATGGGAAATAACTCCGGGAGAGTGAAAGATCCAGAGGAAATCGGCTCCGTCGCGTCGGACTGGACTCCAGCTACCTTCCTTGAAGGTTTCTCCATCTTCTAATGTAATGAAATCTTGCTGAATCGAATCCTGCAAAGACTTCTTCCCTATGGCGCGATCCAAAACCAATGCAACTCTCGTTCTCCTGGACCCATCCGATCTTAGACTGGCTAGCAATCTGGGCGAGCTCCCTTGCACTGTGCTGACAGTTGCGGTCGCGGTTGTTGAGCCCTTGGAGACTGAGAGAGAGTCCTTCTCGCATTGAAGAGTGTAATTTCGGCCCCCTTCATTCTCAAAATAAAGTAGAAAGATCCAGACATCCTTGTTGGAGATTTTCAAATGAAGTGCGGGTGCTCTAATAGTACCTTCCAAATTTCCCCGGACAAATCCTGAGCAAGTGAAAAGGGGAGATCCTTCTCCCAAGATGATCTCGATCAACTCTCCCCCACTCATCAAATCAGTCGAAGACCATCGTAGGGATACCTCATTGGCGAGGGTCATTTTTGCATCCCAGCGATTTGTTCGGCCTGGGCCCTGTTTGTACCGGTAATAGTACTGCGCGAAACCTTCGCCGGTAGACGCTTTCTTTAGGTCGAGTTTCCTTTTTTCATTCTTGATGGAGATCAGACATTTTCTGCCGCTGCCTTCTTCTTGGGGGCCGAGTTTGTAATCTACCTCGAAATCATCCACTGAGCATACTACTGGCATATCTCCAACTACCGGAACTGGTTTAAACAGACTAAGAGTCGCTGGGAGATCGATGTTCTAGCGAGCGCACCAAAGATAGCATTCAGGCATAGAGCTATGGGTCAACTCTAAACCCTTGTTGTGCGCCTATGTTAGTAGTTGTCGGAACTCCGTCGGCAGATATTCCCGAGACAAAAGCATCCCAGGACCCAGTTACGGGCGAAGCGACAATTCCCGGATATAACCCTTGTCCGAAATACGTCAGTCCTCCTATCCATCCAAGGCTCGTTTTCGACGGCATCACCACATTGCCCACCCACAAATTCAGACTAGAGTCGTACCATAGAGGGATCTCACCCGCAGGAAGTCCAGAGTAATACGAATAGTTGTTAGAGTCATAAGCCGGGTAGAGGGTCGCAGAATACATTCCGAACTTCACCTCTGTTCCATTCTGGTAGGCGATATTCGCCCTAATCTGCACGTTTTGGCCCTCTCTCACGGGGTTTGGTGTAAGAGTAATCTGCGGAACGATCGCAGGTTGAGAAGCAACGTATATCTGACTAAAGTACGAGCCGTTGATGAACGTGTCCTTGAGAGCTTTTGACTGGTAATCCGAGTTTAGTTGTATGGTGTAAATTCCGGATTGTACATCGCTCGGGACCCGTAGGTATCCCGCATAGTTGACCGGGTAGCCAAAGATCGTCGAGGGAGCACTTACACCAACCTTTACCGAAGAAACTACCTTTCCCAAGGGAGAAACGAGTGATGCACTAAAGGTTGAGTCATTCTGAATTGTCCCAGAAAGCGGTAAACCGGTTTTCGACAAGGTGATGTTCGGAGTGTTCATTGGCGCCTGCAGTTCGCCCAAGATTTCAAGGAATTGTCCAGGGCTAACGGTCCCGGGCTCGGCATTGTTTGGAGGGATTATGAAACTCGGCAGCAAGCTCACGCCGTTCGTAAAAGAAATGAAACCGTAGACGCCGTTCAAGACAATGTTCACGGGACCAAGGGGATAGTTGCCCGTCAGCGGTCCAGAAAAGAGACCGGAAGACACTTTCAATGGTTCGTTAATAACAAATGGAGTGTAGGTGTTTGTCGAAATTGAATACGTCGAAGCTGTGAAACTGTAAGAGCCTTTTGTCACCGGATTGCCTAAAAGATCTGTAACACTGATTGTAACGTTCAGGCCAAAGGCGGTAGACCAAGTAGAGGTTCCGATGAAGAAAATCTGGGTGAACGTATAGGGAGATGATGGTGAAACTATAGTCGCAAGGTAACTTGTGAAAACCTCCGCAAAACCAAACGCAGACTTGCCGCTAACACTACCTGCAACATTGACGTTGGTCAAACCCGATGCTCCTGAAGGTACCATGATGGAACCAACCCATGCCTTCGAGCTCGAATCGTACCTCAGCGTCGTTGAAGCTACAGTCCCCTGCAGGGTAACCAGCTTCGCGCTGTAGGTGCGTGCCTCAGAGCTCGTTCCATCTACCGGCGTGGCGGTTATCATTATCTTTCGGCCTGAAGGAAATTCGAATTGCTGCTTGCCGACAGAGTTTGTAATGGAAACCTGGATGCTCGGAGTCGAGCCCAGCTGGAGCGAGGAGAAGTAGCTAGCCCAATGACCGATTTTAGGAGCTCCGAATCCGGTCACAAGGTTGTAACCGGATTTCTCGACCCAGGGACTGTTGTAACCGAAAGTGATGGGTGTGAACTCCTTTGAGTACAGCGAAGACTGTCCTAATTGGTATACGGTTGGATTGATTAACCCAAGCGTACCTGAGATCGCCGTATCAATGTCGCATAAGAGTCCCGCTAGAAGCGGCGAGGCTTCGCTGGTCCCACCGGTAATCAACCAGACGTAACCAGTATTGGACGAAACTTCCAGGCTATTTACCAAGACGAATGTACCCGGGGGCACTCCCGCTTGGAGCGAAACGTCCGGCACCATCCTTCCATTCACGTAAGATGGTGGAGTTGCGATCGAATCTTGGTACCATGGCTTTGGTTCGATCGAGCTGACTCCCCCTGAGCCGCCCCCGAAGTTCGCGAAACTCGGCTCGAAACCTTCGTTTGACCAAGCAGTTTGATATGAGGAAACAACCCTCGAGCCTTTGAAAGTGAGATAGGTCTGTGTTCCGCCTACCACCGTCACATAAGGAGATGTAGAGGGCCAGCTTTGGCTTCCTAACGGCTGTCCCGCGGCACCAGTTCCGCCCGTATCCCCGGCCGAGCAGAGGAAGGAAATCCCTTCGAGTGACCCAAGCAAGAAGTATTGATCTCCGAGAACGACGTTGAAAGTATAGTAACCCGGTCCGAACAGGAACGCGGCTTCAGTGTCAGACCAGCTTTGAGAAAATACGCTTACTGCATCCTGCTGATCAACGAGAGCGATTATAGGTGCCCAATTTAGGGCGGCGTTCCCGATGTACAGGTCGATGCTCGCCCCTGGCGCCATGGCGTGTGAGAATTCGACATCCAGCTCTTCTTCAACGTCGGCATATCCGAGATTTGGTTGGTAGGGTCCGACTGATGTTATGGTAAAGCTCGGCGGTGCAGGAAGGCCGGTTGCTTGATCATACGCTTTCAATTCCTGCGCCATATAGGGCGTTCCACCGAATTCCAGAATTCCAATCGTCTTCCCCCTACCATTATCACCACTCGATACGAGCGAGGAAGCATCGTAGGTGGAAAGCAGACTTGACGCTTGGTAGCCCTCGTTCGGGGACGTTACGTTTGGAACATTTTGCGATCTCTGCGCCCTATTCAAGTTTAGAGCACTGACAGAGCTGGGTAATACCACCATGGGGTGCTGCACTGCGAGCGAAGTCACATTCGACGCATAAACGTAGACTCCAGAAAGCAGAGGCGAACCAGATGAAGTGTAATAGGTGTCCGTCCCGTTGGAATAAAGATCAGTTTCCAGCCCGAGGGTCGACTTTAGCTGTGCGACCGTGGTACTTGCAACGATAATCGAGTCCTCAGCTGTAAATGAAATCGCGAAGCCGTGGGAGGTGAGATAATTGAGAACTGACTGATATTGTGAAACCGGAAGAAAGTCCTGCTGAATCGTTTCCGGTGACAGAAAGTGCCTGAATTGCGGGGATAGGGGGTTGGATATTGAAACTTCGAGTGACTGGGCTAGCGCCAGATTGTTTAGAGGGACGGCAACCGTTACGAGAATGGGAGTTGATGGCGCAAGAGCTCCATCGTTGCTGAAACCCTTCACCAAAACAGGTGCAACTGAATTTACTCGATCGGCCGCAGGATTTGCGATCACAGCTGAAGCCGAACTGACCAGTCCCGGTGTTGCGGCAAAGGTGCTCCCCAAAAAAACTGCAATGAGAAAGAGCGAAAGAAGAATTGAAGCGCGCATGACGATTGCAAAAAAAGCTGAGAATTTAACCTTGCCTGATTTCGGTAGCCGTCGCGCAATTACAAGCTATCACAATGCTTGTTGCTTCGACAAGATCGGAATTATGGATGTGGAGCAGATCTCGCAAAGCTATTGACTTTGGCTTTACACTCATTGGCCTAATAGGAACGAAACGACTCGCGAAGAAACTAGCAATATAGCCCGAGTTTGGGGCACTTTGATGTTTTGCAGCTCTTGCTAAAGTAGAACAGTGAATTGCAGAGTTAGTGCCAGGCACTTGTGCAGCCCCTACTAGGAGAACAACTTGTAGCTGACAATTCAGATTAATGTGAGTCCAAATACTAATAATTAATCCCGGTTTTTGGCAATTAGATGAGTGATTTGACCAGAGTGGGCTTCGTCGGAGGTGGCCAACTAGCCATGATGACCGCTCAAGAAGCTCTTGTCATGAATGAAAACTCTGAAGCGGATTTCTCCATAAATATTCTAGATCCGACGAAGAATTGCCCCGCACACCCCTTCGTCGATCATCACCTAGTGGCTGACTTCAAAGATGCCAATGCACTAAATCGGCTATCGTATATTTCGGATGTGTTGACTTATGAGATCGAGTTGGGCAACGCGGAAGCTCTCATTAGGATGCAAGAGACCGGGGTCAAAATTTTCCCAACCCCTCAAACTTTGAAGATCATTCAAGATAAATTCGTACAGAAGAGATTCCTTCGCTCGAAAGGGATTCCGGTAACTGACTTTGCAGAGGTTTCTAACGAGGAGGATCTCACAAAATCAGCACGAGATTTCGGCTTTCCGGTCATCCTGAAGGATCGGCGGGACAGCTACGATGGTCGAGGGAATTATCCTTGTTCTGATCTCGATGGGCTGCGTCGTTCGTATGAAGCATTAGCGAGAAACCAGAGAAGTCTGATGCTGGAGAAATTCGTTCCTTTTGAGAAGGAGGTATCTGTTATAGCCGCAAAGGGATTCCATTCGAATGCAAAAACGTTCCCTGTTGGAGAAAATATCCATACAGAGAGTATCCTAAAAATGACAATAATGCCGGCAAGGCTATCGGATGCGGTAGCTTACAAAGCCGGATCGATTGCAAGAGAGGTTCTCGATGCCTTCGGGGATATCGGCGTATTTGGAGTCGAGATGTTTGTAGTGGACGGAGAAGTCCTTGTAAACGAAATCGCACCTCGAGTTCACAATACTGGCCATGGAACGCTCGAGGATGATGCATTTTCGACGTCCCAATTTGAGCAACACCTGCGTGCCATTTCCGGAATGCCTCTGGGTAATACGGGAATCAAGAGGCCCGTCGTCATGCACAACATCTTGGGAGAGAACAATAGCTTCAGCGGTCCATACAAGATCTTAGGCGAGGAAGAAGTATCTGTGATACCTGGAGCACATTTGCATCTCTACGGGAAGGAGGAAGTCAGACCAAGGAGGAAGATGGGACATATCTCTATTGTTGGGGCGGCGAATTTTTACACCCACGAAGATGGTGAGGGTGAACCCACTTTGCACGTACGATATGAAGAAAACCCCGATCTCATCTATGACACGACAAGTTTACCAACCCTAATAGCTAGAGCTGAGCAAGCGAGAGGACTGGTGCAATTTGTCCCGGCTGGGTGAACGTTCGGTGAATGGAAAACGACCCCTTGTGGGGATTGTTTGTGGAAGTACTTCCGATCTCGAAACACTAAAGCCTACCATACAAACGCTGGAAGAGTTGAAAATTCCCTACACTCTCGACGTAAAATCGGCTCATAGGTTGCCCGACGAAATGAGGAGCTACGCAATGACGGCTGAGGACAGGGGTTACAAAGTCATCATCGCCTGCGCAGGTGGTGCAGTTGACTTGAGTGGGATGATTGCCGCTTACACTTTGATTCCGGTGATCGGTTTGCCTGTAAAAACTAGTGCATTGGGGGGAATAGATTCACTGTATTCCATGGTCCAGATGCCTGAAGGAGTACCGGTGGGCACGATGGGGATCGATAGAGGAAGAAATGCGGCGCTTTTCGCTTGCGAAATTCTCGGGATTTCGAACGAGGAGATCAGGGAAAGGTTGCGCTCTTTTCGGGAAAGCATGGCGTCCAGAGTCCGCAAGGAGGCCCAGAATGAAATATCCAAAGTCCGAAAAGATATGGAAACTAGGCATATGGTATAAGAAGCATTTGTCTCACTACGCCGTTACTGCTCGATTTTTCATTGCATAAAATAGAAGCATGTTGAGCAGGAAGGACATCGCAATTTCCAATGCGAGTGGGAGCTCGGGGGAAGCTTGGGCCGTAATAAAGACTAAACTTGCCCGCGTATTTGACATTTAGTGTCCGAGCTATTATGGCGTACGGGGGATGAAAACCGACTCTGATTACGGATCTAAGGTCGTATTGCAAGCTACCTAGTCCGACCGCCTTTGGGGTAGTGCTCGCTAGCATTGAGCTTAACTTAGAAAAGTAGAGAACCACTGGGGGCCTCGAAATCCCGGTTGAAGTTGTGATTGTGAGCTCGCTGGGAAACTGTCTTGATCCAAATTCCTTTCTGATCGAGAATCATCGTCCTAATTTCTTAATAGTTAAGTTGTGCAGAACCGGACTCAATGAAATTCGGACTAGGACTAGCCGACTATTTCGGAACAACCCAGAACATGGTTGAACTTGCGATCCTTGCAGAAAAAAATGGATTTGATCAATGCTGGATTTCGCACGACGTGTTCATGCGGAGTTCTTTTGTTACTCTTACCTCGATTGCCGATCACACTGAAAAGATGATTTTGGGGAACACTATCCTAAATCCCTATACCACAAACCCCGCAGAGATCGCAATGTTCATTGCATCCCTGGATGAGCTATCAAATGGAAGGGCTGTTTGTGGAATAAGCGCCGGTGCTCTTGAGTATATGGAATGGCTGGGCGTACCAGCAACAAAACCATTGACCAGGACCAAAGAAACCGTGGAACTTTTTCGGTTGCTCATTTCTGGTAAGAATGCAGAGTTTTCCGGTCGAGAATTTCATTGGACAAGTCAAGCCTACATGCGCTACAAACTTGCGAGAAAATATATTCCAGTTTTCATTGGTGGACAAGGAGATAGGATGCTGGAATATTCCGGGGAAGCTGGAGATGGGGCTCTCCCTCTTTTGTATCCTCCAGATTTTGCAGAATATGCGGTCGAGAAAATAAGCGAGGGGGCCATCAAAGCGGGAAAAAGACCTTCGGATGTTGAAATAGCGGGATGTGTTTGGATGTCTTTGGCAAAAACAAGAGAGGA
>JASHXQ010000246.1 GCA_030043455.1 Nitrososphaerales archaeon
AGGTAGATGCAGATGAAGCATCGGATTACATTAAGGGTTTCACGATTGCGAATGACGTAACTGTAAGAGATTTTATCACGAATACATTCCGGCCACCCGTAAGGGCGAAGGGCTTTGACACCTTCTGTCCGGCAGGGCCATTCCTAGTCACGCCCGATCAAGCAGGCGATATTACAAATTTGAAAATCAAAACTCTGGTCAACGGACAGCTCAGACAGGAAGGGAACACAGCAGATTTGATGCATCCGGTTCCAGAGATCATCGAATATTTGTCAAGCTTCATGACCCTGCTTCCCGAAGATATGATCCTGACGGGTACCCCGAAAGGGATCTCTCCAATGCACCCCGGAGACAAGGTGGAAATCGAAATAGAAAATTTAGGGAAGCTAGAAAACACCGTTGTATCAGAAAAAAGTAGGTGAGATCTACTGGGAGCAAGAACAGGCAAAGAATATCTGCAGAATTTGGATTCGACACCGAGAGAAATTTGGATCGCTGGAGAGAAAGTCACAAGTGATGTCAGCCGTCATCCAAAATTCAGAGCGATAGCTCAATCCATAGCTCATCTCTACGATATGCAACACGAGCCGGGGCTAGAAGAGATCATGACGTACCGGTCTCCTTCTTCCGGGGAGAGAGTGGGAATGAGCTTTCTTCAGCCCAAGACCCACCAGGATCTTGCGAGACGGCACAGGATGATGAAGACTTGGGCGGACTATTCTGGAGGCATGCTCGGTCGCACTCCTGATTACCTCAACAGCGATCTCATGGCGTTCGCCTCTGCGGCCGAGTTCTTCGAGAAGGCTGATCCTCGCTTTGGGCAGAACGTGCAGAAATATTACGAATTTGTGCGGGAAAACGATCTCTTACTTACTCACACCCTTATTCACCCGCAAGCGAATAGGGGTGTGGGCCCTAGCAAGCAGGCCGATCCCTTTCTTGCAGCTCGAGTCGTGGACAAAAATGACGAGGGTGTACTAATCAGGGGAGCGAGGATGCTCGCAACACTTCCAATAGCAGATGAGATCCTCGTCTTCCCATCGACTGTGATTCGGGGAACAGCAGATGACAGTCCCTATTCCTTCGGTTTCGGGATTCCGGTGGGAACGAGAGGGCTTCGATTTATCTGCCGGGAATCCTTTGCTGAAGACTCTCAATTTGATCACCCCCTCGCTTCGCGGTTTGACGAGCAGGACGCTGTCGTAATATTTGACGATGTACGCGTGCCCAGGGAACGGATCTTTTTCCTAGAGAACGTGGATGTCGCCAATACATTGCAGGAGGTCACCGGCGGCATTGTCCACCTTGCCCACCAAGTGATGATCAAAAATACGGCGAAGACCGAATTCATCCTCGGAGTGATCACTCTGATTGGAGACACAATCGGAATCAACGAGTTTCAGCACGTTCAAGAAAAAATCGCAAAGGTGATCATCCTCCTGGAATCTCTTAGGGCAATGGTGAGGGCAAGCGAGGTGGATGCCAGGCTCAATCAGTGGGGGATCATGACCCCTGATTTCAAACCACTGAACGCGGGCCGAAACCTGTTTCCGAGGATCTTTCCAAAACTGCGGGTGGTCATTCAGCAGCTCTCAGCCAGTGGTCTCATGGCGTTACCAACCGAGAGAGACATGAAGAGTCCGGTACGTGGCGACATCGACAAGTACTATCAGGCGAAAAACACTTCCTCGGAAGAGAGGATCAGACTTTCCAAGCTCGCCTGGGACATCGCAGGAAGCTCCTTCGGTTCAAGACAGGAACTCTATGAAAGATTTTTCTTCGGCGACCCGGTGCGGATGGCGGGAAATCTCTTCAATTGGTACGACAAGCAACCGTACAAAGATCAGGTAAGAAAATTCCTCCATTCCGATGAATGAGCGACAAATCATGAACTCCGAGCCGGCGTTTGACATCGTTCGAGCCTCTCACATTGAGTTCACCGTAACGGATCTCGAGAGATCGCGAAGGTTCTATGTAGAGACCTTGGGGCTAATCGAGACAGAAGGAACTTCGGACCAACTGTTCCTCCGTGGGGTCGAAGATCGCTTCCACCACTGTCTGATTCTCACCAAATCCGCAAGACCGTCTGTGGGACATCTTGCTTTCAGAGTCCGGTCGGAAGGAGATCTCGACTTGCTGGCACGATTTCTCAACAAAAGACAGCTTCCTTCCAAATGGATAGAGTCCGATTCTATTGAAAGGGGCCAGGGAAGAGCGTTGAGATTTCAAGATCCTGCCGGCTTTCCGGTGGAATTCTTTTTCGGGATGGATGAAGCTGAGTGGCTCTGGCAGAGTTTCGATCGCCACACAGGAGCGCGGATTATGAGGATAGATCACTTCAACCTCTTTGTCCCAAATGTGGCGCAAGCTACAAGTTGGTATGAGAAAGATCTCGGCTTTGAGCGTACAGAGTACACCGAGACGGAAGATGCAATCCCCCAGCTTTGGGCGACGTGGCTGAAACGGAAACCTACAGTACACGATATTGCCCTAATGACCGGAGAGGGGCCGAGGGTGCACCATGCCGGCTTTTACGTCCCGGACCAGCAAGCGATCCTCAGGACAGCGGATCTTTTGGCTTCCAGAGGCTATCTCGAGTCAATGGAGCGCGGTCCCGGCAGACACGGCATTTCCAACGCCTTCTTCCTCTATCTGAGAGATCCCGACGGTCACAGGGTGGAGCTTTACACCGGCGATTATCTCAGTGTGGATCCCAACTGGAAACCCATCCGCTGGAGGCTCCACGATCCGCAGCGACAGACATTCTGGGGAGCACCTGCTCCGGAAAGCTGGTTCAAGGAAGCGAGTGATGTGGACACCATTATCTAAAAAGGACGAAAGCTCCCCTCAAGTCTTTTCTACCATTCTGAAATAACGAAAAAATTCGTCGAAATTGAAAAATCAACTGAGAGAGAAGCTTTACTCGGGAAAAGTATCTCTAGGAACTTGGCTTTCGATCGGTAGTCCGGATGTTGCAGACACACTAAAGCAACTCCCCTTCGATTGGTTTCTCATAGATTTAGAGCACTCCATCATTTCGATAGAGGCCGCAAGAAATATCATGCTGACAGTCCTCGACACCAAAATCGCTCCGCTCGTGAGGGTGGGGGAGAGCGATCAGTACCTGATAAAACGAGCTCTGGATATAGGAGCCTACGGCATTCTTGTTCCCTTAGTAAACACGCGGGAGGAGGCAGAGAAAGTCGTGAACTATAGCAAGTACCCACCGTGGGGCTCTCGGGGAGTGGGACCGGTTCGGACAGCAGGCTACGGAAACAATCTCAAGGATTACGTGACTACCGCCAACGAAGAGCTTCTAGTGGGTGTGCAGATAGAAACCACGCAGGCTCTATCCAATGCTGAAGCGATCGCATCTGCCAAGGGAGTCGATATTGTGTTCGTGGGACCAAGCGATCTCACGATGTCTATGGGTCTCCTTACCGATCGTGGAAATCCCAAAGTCGCAGAAGCGATGCAGTCTGTGGTGAAAGTCTGCGAGAAAACTGGAAAAATTCCCGGAACCCTGGCAGCCACAGCTGATGAAGCCAAGCGCGCGCAAAAGCTTGGCTTTCGATTTATCTCCTTAGGATCAGATTCCAAATATCTGTTTCAGGGAGCGAAGACTTTCGTCGAACAGGCACAGAGCTAGTGGCTCGCATCCGACGACGGAGCCGCTGGGGAGGTGGCATCAGCAGTCGTTGCCGGCTGAGCTTCCTTCTTCTCGGCCTCCTCCAAACGTCGCGCTCCTATCGCGGCATTAGCAGCAGTGGCAAAGATTCCGAGCATGAACAGTCCAATAATCACGCCCCCCGTGTAGAACTCTATAGCGGGAGTTTTCACGAAGATAATAATCAAGGCGAAGGAGCCCGCAAGGAAGACCAGCATGCTGGTAAGAGTGTTCAAAAACTAGGCTCGACCGACGAGAGATTGAACTCGTTTTTTATGCCTTTTGAGCATCGAGTATTTTTGACTATTCTAGTTTGACATACCGCCGGTTGAGATATAGGAGAGGTTTCTTGTCTTCTGCGGAAACCTCGACAGCCTCCCCAATGAAAACTGTGTGATCACCTCCCGAAAAAATTTCCACAATCTTACAATCGATGTAGCCAATCGTACCATGGATGACAGGGCTGCCTCCCTTGCCGATATAGTAATCGAGGTTTAGAAAGCGGCCGCCCTCACCGGCGAGGGAGAATTTCTCACCGATAGTCTGCTGATCCTCAGCCAAAATATTCACGCAGAATTTCATGGATTTCCGGAAGAGTCCCGTGGCCGAGCTTTCGTTCCTGATACAGATCAAAACCAAGGGAGGTTCGAGAGAAACCGAGGTGAAAGCGGTCACGGTGAGACCGAAGAGTTC
>JASHXQ010000247.1 GCA_030043455.1 Nitrososphaerales archaeon
AGACCGAATTGATTATCTTTTTGGCTGCCTCGTCGGCCTGTCCACTCGAATTCATTACAATCAAAGCGGGACAGCCGCAGATGATGCTGGAGGCATACAAGAGGGTCTTTGCGGCATCTAGTTCTTGCCCGAGCGATTCTAGAGTCGCCGCATCCCGAGTTCTTGTCGCATCACTCTCTCGCCTTGATTTGATCTCCCCCACGGAAGCAGAAACAAGTACGAGATGCGTCGGTTTCAAAGCCCGAAGAACATCTTCAGGCATGCCGGGCCAAAAGCCTTCCCGTGTCGCAATGAAGAGGTGCGTATCGACTATGACAAATTTCTGGGTCATCTCCGAAATCCTTTCTGCTGCAAAGATCTGGAGTGTCCGTTGCAGCTCCACGGGGAGCTTCCGCATCTCATCCCTCGACTTCAAGCCGTGGCGCTGAGAAGCTTCCTCCATCATCTTGCTGCCGTAGTTCACTAACCCCAAGGATTCCTTCTTCTCTTGAAGCAATTCCACGACTCTGTTTACGACCGTAGTCTTACCTACGCCTGGAATACCGACGATGATCACTCGCCGGCGATTTTCCGAGGCGTCGTTTTGGAAGCTTTTGCCAGAACTCGTTGAGATACGGGGTTCTTCACGCGTTCCGACAGAGCTGCTAGGTCCGTCCAAGCAGCGCACCCAGTCTTGGCATCATCGATTCGAGTTGTTCCTTCACCAGCATCTGGTAGTACTGGATGATAATGTCCACCATCAGAAGGAGGCCAACTCCCGTTCCATAAACACCCAAGATATTGGATAGAGAGGCAAGCAAACCAATGAAAATTCCGCCAATAATCGTGATGATCGGGATGTATTTTGAAAGGATCGCTTCTACCGAAGTACCGCTCCGTCTGAAGCCCGGCACCATCACGTCCGCGCCAATCAGATTCTTCGCGGCCGCTTTTGGCGACAGTCCACCAATTTCCACCCAGATCCTAGCGAACATTACGGAGAAAACTACGGCAAAGCCCACGTAGGTCAGTGCTCTAAGATAATCGGGATGGGCCACGAATATTGAATTGGGAGAGGTCATGTAGTAAATCAAATTCCCGGGTAGAGGTTGGTAGGTAAGAGGAGACGCCCCGGGATTGGAGGCGATCTGTGTCTGATTAAATTGCGCGAACCAATTGAAGTAAGGGTTTGTGTTCAGTGGATCATAGGCTTTCCACAAGTACGATGCGAAGAATTGTATGTTCGAGGTGAGTGCCGAAAAAAGGATAACAGGAATGTTGGAGACATAGAGGAGTTTTATCGGATAAACTCCAGCAAAGCCCCTGTATTTGGTGGAGGTGATTGGGATCTCGATTCTCATGCCCTCCACGTAAACTACCACCAGAATAGCTGCAATTGTAAGAATCAATCCGAATATTGAAGGAAATTGTGGTGCATCTTCCCGGAAAAACATCGAAGCCGCATTACCCTGGATTAGGGCGTTGATGGTGGCCGGAACCACCCCATAAAATTGGTAAACTCCAGAACTAACCGACACAGTAATGGGACTAAAAATATCCCACATCATCCTCTGCGCCACTCCTGCCAAGATAAACAGGCTGACGCCACTGCCGATTCCCCACCCCTTCTGGATCATCTCGTCCAGCAGCATTACGATCACGGACGCCGCAAAGAGTTCGAAGAAGATCGCAATCGCTGCATCCGGCGCGATCGAGCCAAACAGGCCTCCAATCAAGTACGCCGACGCCTCAACTACAATAACGATCATAGTGAGAAGCTTCGTCGCGGACGTGAAAATTGCCCTGTCGTCAGGGTTCTGAAAATCCACCTTGATAATCTCAGAGCCCGCGAGTAGCTGCAATATCAGGCCCGCTGTGACGATGGGCCCAATACCCAAAGTCATGAGAGTCCCCTGCTGGGAGGCAAAAATTATACTCGAATAAGAATTCGGATTGGACGCTCCGATCGGGACTCCTGTGAGAGGTGTGACAGCCATTACCATGTAGACTATCAGGGCGATTGCAGTCCACATCAATTTCTCATTGAGAGAGGGCTTTCTGACCGGTTTACGAATTTCAGGTAGAACAGTCGCCGCGCCCTTTACAAAATTCTTGACTGCTCCCATTGTTATCTACCCGTAAAGAAAAGTGCGATGCGATCCGGTGATGGCGAATCCCTAGTGTAGAAAAACAGTGTTATATTATTTCTGAACGCTCTTTTTGGGTGCTGGATTCGGCTTTTTCTGCTGCTTTGCGTCTTTCAGTGGGGGCTTCTCCTCCTCCTTCTCCACTGCTACCTCCAGCACTTCAACGCTCCCGCCCGCTGCTTTGATCTTCTCAACGGCGGATTCTGAAGCGCGTTTAGTTTTGACTTTCAACGCACTGTGAACGTTTCCCTGACCTAGAAGTTTATCGTATCCCAACGTGACCAAGTCAATCTCACCGCCGGTTGACGGAACAGCTTCGAGCTCGTACAGATTGATCCACCGGTCAATCTCAACTCGATTGGGAGGATGCCACTTGTTCGAACCGAAGTGATCCGGGGCGTATTTTACCGTGTAACTCCACTTGTGCTTATGTAACCCCGCCATGCCCGAACCCCCTTTGGCACCCGTCCTACGGTGCTGGGCGATCTGACCCCATCCGTGAGTTCTGGACCCTCTCAACCTTCTAACTTTTCTGAATCTGGACGCCATCTTTCTCACTCTCTTTTATCTGACAAGACTAGAGCATTTTTTCTACAAGACTTGGGAGCTCCTCGTTCGGCCCCAATATACCGCCATCTCGATACTGTCTCCGGATGGACCGCTTAAACCCACCTCGCGGCGGATTTAAGCGAAAGAACGGCCGAATTCCTGTAATTGACTTCAACTCGATTTCTCCGCTTTCGAGCTTGGAAGCAATATCCGCAAAGGAACCGTAGTTCTTTGCGATCACAGACTCTGCTACTCGGGTTCCGCTCGAGATCTCTGCCCTTGAGCTGAGCAATTTCTCCGCGATCCCCGCGTTAAGTTCGCACCATGCAAGATGTTCCTTCGCGAGCTTGAGCATCCCGATATAGGCTTCTTCCTTGGGCACGATTGTGGCATTAAATCTGCGAGCAACACGCAGCTGATCCAAAGTCGTCCGAA
>JASHXQ010000248.1 GCA_030043455.1 Nitrososphaerales archaeon
GTTGACCTGAAGTTCCACTTTGCTCCGCTGACTTTTGCTGTGGACAGGACCCATGGTTGTATCCGGTTTCATCCCGTCACCTACTTTGATGGCGAGGGCTTTCTCTTTCAACTTTGCGAGAAATTTAGGCGCAACACTGTCAAAAACATACGTTCTTTTTACACACATACACCCCTGCCCGGCATTCCGGAATCTTCCGTTGAGAGCAGCATTGACAGCCGCTTCGAGATCCGCGTCGTCGCAGACAATTAGCGGGTTGCTTCCGCCCAATTCCAATGTGACACGTTTCAATTGCGCAGATGCTAACTCCATGATGTGCTTTCCGGTGGACGTTTCGCCAGTAAAGGAAACCTTTCGGGTTTTGGGATTCTTTACTAGCTCCTCGCCCACGGTTGGGCCGGATCCTGTCACAACATTGAGCAACCCGTTGGGCAGTCCCGCCTCTTTGAAGAGCTCCATCGATTTGAGCGTCGAGAGCGGTGTAGTGCTTGCCGGTTTCACCACGATAGCATTTCCGGCAGCTAGCGACGCCGCGACCTTTGCTCCCATCAACAAAATCGGATTATTCCAGGGCACGATTGCTCCCACCACGCCAACAGGCTCCTTCTCCACAACCGCCAGTTTCGTTACATCCGAGATCTGCACCTGGGAACCACGGGCTTTCTGCCCAGCGTAATACTCCATCGTGTGAGCGAAAAAGCGGATTTCGCCACGCGATTCCGTCAAGGTCTTGCCTTGCTCCAGAGTCATCAGAGTCGCCAGCTCCGTCTCATGCGCTCTGATCAAATCGGAAACGATTTGCAGAATTCTGGAAATATTGGATTTCGCAGCCCGTTCTCGCTTTAGGGCATCGGATGCATGATCGATGGCAGCTCGCGCATCTTCCACGGTACCCTTGGCAACGCGATTCACGACCGTGCCGTTCGCGGGGTTTGTGATTTCATATTCTTCGCCGCTGGAAGAGCTGACGAACTCGCCATCGATAAATTGCTTGAAGATCATTGCGCGAGACGTGCTCGCTTAACGAATTTTGGAATTAACCCTTTCGATTACCGGATTTTAGAGCGAGGAGAATTTTCTCCGGGGTGATCGGCAGATCAAAAAATCTGATCCCGATCGCATTGTAAACTGCGTTCGCTACCGCGGGAGCGACTGGACTGATCGGAGCTTCCCCGCAGCCCCGCGCACCGAAGGGGCCGTCGGGATTGTAATTTTCTAAAATGATGGATTTGATCGGAAAATATTCCATGATGCTTTGGAGCTTGTAATCCTTGAGGTCGGGATTGAGAACTCGACCGTTTACCAGCACCATTTCTTCATTGATCGCCCCGTTCAACCCCATGGCGATCGCCCCCTCGTTCTGGCCGAGAACGTTAAGCGGGTTTAACGCTTTTCCAACATCGATTGCTCCAATGAATTCCACTATTTTGATTGCACCGGTTTCTGTGTTAATCGAGACTCTGGCGGCTTGAGCCACCGGTGTGTAGTACGCTACCGCCCGATCGGTCGACGACTGTCCAGTTTCCGGATCTAGTTCGCCAGTTTTTGGCATCCAGAACGCTTTCCCTATCAAAGTGCCTTCATCAGGAATGTACGCCCCTCCCATTGGACCGGCTTTGAAAATTTCGGAATATGCTAGCGAATGACTCTGGCCGGATTCTGGTGACATCACTAGAATCCCTCCATGAGAAAATGAGAGGGCTTCCTCCTTCAATCCCAATTTTCTGGCTGCAACCAAGAGCATTTTCTTCTTGAGATCTTGAGCCGCCAACTTCACCGCCATGCCCATCTGGGAGGTCTGACGGCTACCCGACGCTCCGGTACCCACGGGTGTCAGCCCGGTGTCGGAGACAACCATCCGTACTTTTTCGACTGGGACTTGCATCTCTTCGGCCGCGATTTGCGATAGTACCGTGTGGATCCCCTCCCCAGGATCGGTTGCTGCAGTCCAGATCTCAATCGAACCATCTTCTATTAGACGGACATAAGCTGTGCTAGGAAAAGATACATCGCACTGCTCCTTCGAGATCGCGAAGCCTGTACCGTACCGCCATTTGCCCTCAAATTTGGGGAGCGGATTGGTTTTCACTGCGTCGACCACGCGATCAACGCATTGGTCGAGGGTGCTGTTTACTGTCCGGTGGCCGATCGCAGTTTTCTCTCCATCATGGAGCAGGTTCCTTCTCCGGAATTCGATGGGATCCATCCCCAATTTTTCCGCGATTAAATCCATCTGTGATTCTATCGCAAAGTAAATTTGGGGAGCTCCAAAGCCGCGAAAAGCCCCTCCCTGGACCTGATTGGTATAGACCCGGTAAATGTCAGCTTTTAGAGCGGGCAGCTTGTAGACGCTGGTCATGCCGTGAATGGAGTTTCCCACTGCGACATTTCCAGCAAGGGAATACGCCCCACCGTTGTAGATTAGCCTGATCTGTCTCCCAAGTATCGTGCCATCTTTCTTCAGGGCATCTTTGACGTATACCACTGAAGGATGACGTACACTCGTGGCCGTGAATACCTCATCCCTCGTGAGCGCGATCTTTACCGGTCTGCGAGTTTTCTCTGCGAGCGAGGCGACGATCGGTTCGATATGACCTGCTCCCTTGTTGCCAAACCCGCCACCGACGTGTCGTAGAGCTATTACACGAACTTTTGTTTCAGGAACTCTTAGGGCATCACTAAGCTCACGACGCGTTCTGTAGGTGTTTTGCCCCGATGTCCAGATCGTAAAAGAACCATTGGATTCGTACTGCGACAGGACTGCAATCGGTTCTATATGAGCGTGTTGTACCATGTGGGTGGTGAATCGGTTTTCGACCACGATCTCGGCTTTGGCAAAAGCCTCGTCGATGTTGCCATGTCGCACCTTGAAGTAATTAGTTATATTCGGCCGAGCCGGATCGGAAACAGCCTTGTAGATCTGCGCCTTTAGTCGCTGGTACTTGCCGATGTCCGGGTGAATCACGACTTTGGGACCTTTTTCGATCGCCTTTTCCGGATCGAAAACTGCGGGCAGTTCTTTGTATTCGACTTCGATAAGATCGCAGGCCTCTTCTGCCGCCTCGAGAGACTCAGCAGCCACCGCAGCGATCGGCTCTCCGACGTAGCGAACCTTACCCTTGGCTAGAATAGGAGTATCCAGAAGCCCCCTTCCCCGAAGGCCGTCGGACACGTCAGCTCCAGTTAGAACAGCCCGTACTCCGGAGACCTTGAGAGCCCTCTCCGAGTCAATTTTCACGATTTCCGCATGGGGAAAGCGAGACCGGCAGATCTTGCCAAAAAGCATCCGGGGAAGTTCCATATCATAGGCATAGACGGCCTTGCCGGTAACCTTTTCCCGCCCGTCGACCCTCGGTACAGATTTTCCGATAACATGCAGATCGCCCTCTTGATTCATCCCCTGGATCTGCTGCTGCGTCATTCCGGCCGGAGATCACTCCGATGGAGCGGGTTTCTTACCTGGTCTGTTGCTTCAGAAGCTTGATGAGGTGCGCGTCTCGCTCCCGGATAGTTTCCTTGGCATTGCGGCCGTCCCGCCAATCGTAAAAACCCTTCCCCGTCTTGACGCCTAATTCGCCGGCGTCCACCATGTGCTTCACTAGCGGCTGAGGACCTGTGGAGGAGTCCAGACTTTTGTATAAGATATTGGCGACATGCTCTACCAGATCAATTCCCGACAAGTCTGCAAGCTCCAGCGGACCGAGAATCTCCAGCCGTCCGCCCAAAGCTTCCTTCACAATGTTATCCACGTCCTCTGGAGACGCGATACCGTTTTCGACCAGCCATGTTGCCTCGCGAATCATCGCATAAAGAATCCGGATGCCGATTTGTCCCGGTACATCCTTCTGGACCACTGCCGGCTTTTTCCCTGCTGCACGTAGAAGGGCTAGGGTTTTTTGGATACTCTCTGGGGAAGTCTTCTCTCCCCTTGTTACCTCCACAGCGGGAACGAGGTGCGGAGGATTCCAAAAATGAGCTCCGACTACTCTCTCCGGGTGATTCGTTGCGCCAGCCAGCGTGGTAATGGGAATGGCTGTAGTGTTGCTCGCCATGATCGTCGTTTCATCCACCGATTCTTCTACACGTCTGAAAACATCTTTTTTCGCGTTCACATCCTCAAAGATCGCCTCCACGACGTATGAGGCCTCGGAAACTCCCTTTGAGAGGTCAGGAGTCGAAGAGATTCGCGCAAGAACAGATTTCTTGCTTCCTTTAAGCAGCCCCGACTTTTCCATGGTCGAAAGGGACGTAGAGATTTGTTCCAACGCGGCATCGAGCACCATTTGATTCAAATCCACAAGAGTAACTGGAAAACCAGCCGTCGCAAAAACAAGCCCGATCCCCCGGCCCATCAAGCCAGATCCTACTACGGCAACTTTTTGCCTTTCATCACCGCGTCTTGCAAGGCTGTGCTTTCCGGACTTTTCCATGCGAGTCCTAACTCGTAGGCTTTTCGGCTTTTATTTGTTTTAGATCGTTACACCATTCCATTTTTCATACAAATCGCTTTTCTAATTGGATAGTAGCAAATGAACTGTAAAGCTATAGAATGGGTTCTAATTTTACAAGAATTCTTTTCGCCACTGACGTTCATGGGAGCGATCCTGTCTGGAAAAAATTTATCCGGGGTGCCGAGAGGTATAAGGCAAACATTCTGATCATAGGGGGCGACATTACCGGTAAGAACGTGGTGGCGATCACAGATCATGGTGATGGTAGTTTCTCAGCGGATTTTCAAGAACAGAAACATCATTTGAAAAACAAAGAGGAGCTCGCCCACTTTGAGGAGAATGTGCGCACGACGGGTACGTACTTCTACGTTGCCCCGCCTGCTGAAATGACAGAGCTCGCTGCGGACAAGATTAGAGCAGAGAAAATTTTCAGTGGCCTTGTCTTACAGAGATTGAAAGAGTGGGTCGATTTCGCAGACAAGAATGCTACGACTCCCATTTACGTGAATGCAGGGAATGATGACGAAGCCGGCGTGGATGATATTCTGGCAGCGAGCAAGAAGATCGTACAGCCGGAAGACAAGGTGATTAGAATTGATCAAAAACACGAAATGATTTCGGGCGGCTTTGCCAATATTACTCCCTGGCACTGTCCCCGGGACCTCACAGAAGACGAAATTGCCTCGAGACTGGAGGAGAAGATCGCTCTCCTCAAAGAGCCCAGATCAGCCATCTTCAACCTGCACTGTCCTCCGATAGATTCCGGTCTTGATACCTGCCCCAAGCTGGATACTTCGGTTAACCCCCCGAAGCCCTTCTACGACGCCGGTGGGGTTGTTCTCTTTGGGGCAGGATCCACAGCAGTCAGAGCGGCGATCGAAAAATACCAACCCATGTTAGGACTGCACGGTCACATTCATGAGTCCAAGAACGTTGCAAAAATCGGAAAGACGGTGTGCATCAATCCCGGAAGCGAATATGGCGAGGGTGTCCTAAGAGGCGCTCTTGTGAATGTTGAAGACTCGGGCTACAAATCCTACCAGTTTGTGGCCGGGTGACCCATTGGGACATTGGTCTGATCTTGCCGTTCGAATAACCGAAGCATCGAAGGATATCTGTCGTCAAAGGCCGGAATAGAGCCTAAAATAATCGCGTAAACCGCGCAAGAAGGCATTTATACGGTGAATAATTGCCCCAGCCCTAATGAGTTCTGACTCATCACCGCCACCTCAAAAGATCTTTTCTAGGAATTCGTCCGGTCTGGTCCGCGAAATTTCGACCAGCCAAGCTTTCATTTACAACTTTATGGCAATCGGCTTCTATGGTTTCACTTGGGCTACTCTCTTTTCGGTGGGCTACACTTCCTCATTTTTAGGCGCCAATGTGGGCCTCGCCATTGTATTGATGGCTGTCTCTGCGATCCCCTTCTACCTTTCTACCTCGATGCTTTCTTCAGCCATGCCTAGGGCTGGAGGTGACTACGTGTGGCAGAGCCGCGTACTTCACCCGTCGATCGGTTTTGCTTCCACCTTCTCTGCTTGGACTGTGTGGCAGTGGTATTTCGCAAGTTTCTTGGGTGTAGTAATGACTACGGTCGGATACCAGCCACTTTTTGCTCTTTTAGGGATAACAAATACCGGAGACGCCAACATTGCTGCGCAGTTGGCGGCTGGATACGGACAGTACGACAACACTCCGGTTTTCATTGTCACGACCCTGATTATTCTATTTGGCTTTGCCGTTGCGGCCTTGGGCATCCGGTTTTATGTCAGGTTACAGTACCTGCTCTTCGCGGGGAGTGCGGTTTCTGCCCTAACATTGCTGGGAGTTTTGGCGACATCGTCGAACACTTCTTTCATCTCCAAACTGAATGCATTAGCGGTTCCTCTGATTAACGCTGGCAATCAAAGCCAGATTAACATGACTTCTGTCAACGCCGCCGGGGGCTACTATCAATACATTATTCAGACTGCCAATTTTCCCAGCTCGAGTTTTAGCTTGGGCAACACTCTCTTGCTTTTTGGTATCATCTGGATTTCCTTCGGTTACGCCTTTTGGAGCATCTATAACTTGGGAGAGATCAAGAAAGCTGGGAACTTGAAAAATCAGGCGATAATGCAAATCGGTTCCAGTCTGGTCTTCGCTATTTTCCTACTCGCGCTCTGGGCATTGCTTGAACATGTCATTGGCGTGTCTTTTCTGCACGCGTTCTTCAATCTGTACGGCGCAAATGATCCGTCTACTTTCCCACTGTCAGGATTTTTTACCCCGTATTATCCCGCGCTTGTGGCTGCCCTCAGCTCCAGTCCTGCAGTCTGGGCGTTGATTCTAATCGGTGCTACGTTCGGAATCTTCCAGGTCATTCTGATCGTCTACTTCGCTTCGACAAGGATCATGCTCGCGGCATCGTTGGATCGGGTCCTTCCCGAGAGACTCTCCTACGTGACAGCGAAAACTCACTCGCCGATTGTCGCTTTAGTCGTATCTGCTATAGGTTGCGAGGCCTTCTTGTACTTGATTGTCTACCAGTACAACTATCTGGGTTATTTCTCCACAGCAGGTTTGGCGACCCAAATCGCCTACATTCTAATCAGCCTGACTGCGATCGTATTTCCCTATACCAAGAAAAAGATCTACGAAGCCTCTCCTGCGGCCAAGTACCGGATCGGAGGTTTGCCTGTCCTCACACTGGCGGGAGTTTTATCTCTACTCGTTAATCTCTACATTGCGTACATTTTCATCGCGGGACCAGAGCTGGGCTTTCTGTCTATCTCGACCGTTGGCTCCATTGAATTCATAGTGGGGATTTTTCTCGCTTGCTTCATCATTTACTGGGTAGCGTTCGGGGTCAGGAAGAGTCAGAGGATTGATCTTTCTCTGTCATTCGCAGAGATTCCCCCAGAGTAAGATTGGCGCTATAACCTCAATAGATTCTTCGCGTTTCGGTAATAATAGTGCTCCAACTCGTCTTCTGACAGTTCTGCCAGTGTACCACGCGCGATTTCCACGGCTGGGTGGTGGAAAGGTACATCCGATCCGTACATGACCCGGTCTTTTCCCACCACGTCAATCGCTTCCTTGATCTTTGTCCCCATGGGCATCGCGCTAGTCTCGAGATAGATATTCGGCAACCGCTTCGCCGTATTGATCGCCGCTTGGATGTACAAACCGTGCCCATCGCCCATGTGCAACATTACGATTTTGACATCGGGAAATGTTTCCGCTAGTTCGCCGACGCTCCAAGGCAGTGAAAAAGGTGAATGTCCCGTGTGAATCAAGATTGGAACCTTCGCTCTCCGGGCTTCCTCTGCGATCGGGTGCACGATTTTGTCATTTGGCAAAAACGCTTGGAACAGAGGGTGTAGCTTGATTCCGCGGAAGCCCCACTCCGTCAGTGCGACACGGACTCTTTCCGCGGAGGTGGGCTCCCGAGGATCTGGCCAGTAACACCCAACGATTTGATCGGGATATTTCTGGGCCGCATTTTTCACAAGCTCGTTGTCGGTAAAATAAACTGCCGACTTCTCTACGTTGTAGTCCTCCATCATTTTCAAAAGCTGAGCGTCGCTAAGAGAAACATTCGCCCATCCGCCGAAATTACCGATGTGGACATGCAAGTCGATTTTTTTGCCAGGATAGAGCTTTACAGAAGTGATCGTCATTCCTACTGCTGGATGCGTCTTTGGGAAGATCTTTTAAAATTCAATGTTCAGGAAGTCGAGTCTGAGAGGTAGATAAGTTGCATTCTTTCATAGCCGCAGAGAAAGAGGCTCTCATTTGCGTGAGGAAGGGGTACAGAGTACAGCCGGGAGAAAGTGTGATTGTACTCGCCGATGGCAATCACGAATTAGAAGCCCAGGCCCTTGCCGCTGCGGCAAACTCAGTTGGAGGAGACGTCGCCCTCATGGACATATCCTCCATAGTGGCCCAAGGTCTGCTCATGCCCGGAATTCCCGAACCCCCGAAACACGTCAGCGCAGCCGTCAAGAATTCTGATGTTATTATCATAAAGACCGAAATCGATTACGCGCACCGCTTTGCACATACCACGACAGTTCGGGACGCGGTAGATAATCAGGTGAGGATCGCCTCTGTGGAGGAAGGTCTCGGATCATGGGGGCTAACGGAGGGAGACATTGACAAGGTCGAAAAACGAACGGACACTTTGATCGATATTTTCAAAGGTGCTGACAAGATCCACGTTACTTCCAAGCAAGGGACAGACGTCAACCTCTCCATCAAAGGGAGACCTCCGCTCAAGGTGACTCCGGTTAGGCAGAAGGGAGTCATGATGGGGCCCATGCCGCTTTGGGGAGAGGTTGCCTATGCCGCGATCGAAGACAGCGCAAACGGTCAGATCGTAATGGACGGAGTAATGAACGTGGTCGCTCCCTATGGCGTGAAGAATTACATCACCGTCAAGGTAAAGAATGGAAGAGCCTACGAAATTACTGGTGGCGAGGAAGCTCAAAAGCTCAAGAGCGTTCTCGCTGCAGCTGACGAAGGATCCAACGTTCTTGCAGAATTTTCTTTGGGCTCCGGCCACCTTGTGAAGTTCGGCACCTTGTCTGAGAAGGGAAAGCTTGGCACCATACATTTCGCGTTGGGGGACAATCATCACGCTTATCCAGGCGGGAAAAACGTTTCAAAGTGGCATCTTGATGCGACAGTCCGGTATCCTACAGTCGAAGTGGACGGGAAAACTATCATCAAAGATGGCGAGTGGGTCTTCGAGAAACAGACCTAATCTTTCCACTAGATAACCGGCTATCGTAGGATGTAGTCTCTTTTGCCAATTTTCCGACCGGAGGATTTCCTCTACTCTGATAACAGAGAAGAATCGCTGAGAAAGTTGAAGGACGGAGGCAAACGAGCCCATGCGATCGCCGGTGGGACCGGATTTTACGAATTGGCGAGGAGAGGCTACATTCCGGAGGTGAAGCATCTAGTCTCCCTAATGAAGCTAGGCCTGGATTATATCCGTGATGATCCTTCCCACCTGGCCATCGGCGCAACGACTCGGCTTCAAGCACTCCTGGAGTCAGGATACGGTGACCAGAAAGGACTCGAGGCTGTGGGTGATGCGGTCCGAGAAATTCGCCCGGTTCAAATCCGAAATGTGGCGACTGTGGGTGGAGAGGTTTGCATTTCAGTGCCAATCGTGGATCTCCCAACTGCACTCCTCGCATGCGCGGCATCGCTCAAGATTGTAGAACCAGGTGGCAGTGAAAGATCTTTTTCGCTAGAGCAATTTTATATTGACGCCTTTCTTACGAAGCTGAAGTACGGGGAGATTGTAAAGGAAATATTAGTCCCCAAAAGCTCCCTTACTAACGATCGATCGGCTTTTGTCAAGTTAGGGCGGACAGCTTATGACTTTAATCTCATTAACGCGGCGGTTTCACTCGGGGTCAGCGACGATGGAAAGCTCAGCTCGATTCGGATTTTCCTAGGAGGAATCAAGCGTGTCCCCATGCGTGCGACGAATTTGGAAAAAAGACTCATGGGAAAACGAATCGAGGAAGAGCTTGTGATGGAGGCTGCTGAAGCTGCATTTGAGAAAGAGGCGCTGCTCCCTTCGGTTCATGGCTCGGCAGAGTACAAAATGGCAGTTCTGCCTGTTGTAGTGCGGGATTGTGTGATGAAGGCGTACGATCGCGCTAGCGCAAACAAAGTTTGATCGCAGTGTCCAAAATACTGACCCTCAGAATCAATGGCAGGACGGAAAGCGTCAGTGTAAAGCCCTACGATACTCTCTCGCGAGTCCTGCGAGAAGAGTTGGGGATGACGGGGACCAAACGCGGCTGCGACTATGGTGGTTGCGGAGCGTGCACAGTCTCCCTCGACGGGAAGGCAGTCTATTCTTGTATGTATCCAGTCCAGTACGCTGAGGGAAGGGAAATACTAACGGTCGAGGGACTAGCGGAGAGAGACGAAACGTTGTCCCAGATCCAACAGAGTTTCCTCACGGAGGGAGGGCTGCAGTGCGGCTACTGTACTGCGGGCATTATGATCTCCACAAAGTGCCTGCTTGAAACAAAGCCCCAACCCGAGTTGAGGGATATCCAAGAAGCACTCGCGGGGAACATTTGTCGATGTACCGGATATGGTAGGATCCTGGAATCCGTTTTTGCCGCTACCAAAGTTCTGAGTGAAGTGCCCTAATAGTTCGAGGATCAAAAAATTGCCCGGGAAATGCGCTAGGGCGGTTTCGCTCCTGGTAGAGTACATGAACAAAACCAAAGAAGTGAAGGAGTTTGCGTCCGGTTGGGACAGCCGGATTCTTTTTGAGCTTGGGGGTGAAACTCCCTTTGGGATTGTGTTTCCCAAAGAGAGTACATCACAGATTAATTTTGTAAACTACAAACTAGAGAATCCCGATGTGGTGTTTTACTCCACCTCTGACCTT
Organism: Nitrososphaerales archaeon; assembly: GCA_030043455.1. The sequence goes on from JASHXQ010000248.1 coordinate 10,861, forward strand.
TTCTTCGGGATGCTGACCGGAAAGATCGATCAAGACGAAGCTTTCAGCAACGGTCTCGTGGACGTCAAAGGGTCGATTTTTGATTCCGTGAGATTCAGGCATGCCGCGGAGCTAACGCAAGAAAAACACAGTACTTTGTTCTCCGTTCTCAGGGCAGTTTCCCGTTTCACCTAATCTACCCTAGCTAAAAGAGGGAAGTACTTCTTCTGCGAACAGCTCCATCATTTCAAGTAAGGCAGGGATACCAGAATAAACGAACTTCAGTTCTGTAATATCGACGCCTGCTGCAGAATACTGCTCCAACTTTTTGATCAAATGCTCGGGTGACCCCACCAAACTTCTCCGAAGACCCTCTTCCGTGGCAGAAAAATTGGTCGCGAGACTTTTCGAGGCCGCGGCCTCCGCTTTGTGTTGGTCTTTGTCCAGAGCCGTGAACATTTCATGAACGACGATCAAATCGGAACCCTTTGTCACTCCGGTATTGCGAGCCTCTTTTACATGCGAAACTCCTTCTCTGATCTCTTCGGCGGTCAGATAAGCAGGAATCCATCCATCGCCCAGCTCGACGACTCTTCTCAGAGCTCTCGGACTGATGCCACGTTCACCGCCACCGATCAGAATTTTGAGATCGTTCTGAAGTGGCTTCGGGAACATCTGGGCCTCGTGAAATTGAGTAAAAGATCCTGAAAAGGAGGGCAAACTTTCCTTCCATAATCTCTTGATAGCAGCAATGTATTCGTCCGTAATCTTTCCCCGCTTCTCATAGTCCACTCCCACAGCCTCGAACTCACGTGTAGTGATATTGGCGGCTCCAGGTGCCACTCCCACAATTAACCGGCCCTCGGAAAGTACGTCCAGATTGGCGAGTTGCTTTGCGACGACAATTGGATTTCTCAAAGGGAGCACTACCACGGCAATTCCGAGCTTTACATTGGTGGTCCTGCCAGCAACAAACGAAAGAGTAGTGATCGATTCGAAGAAGTTAGGGCGTTGCGATTCATCAAGGGCCTCTGCTGAACCCGCAGAGAGGTGGGTGCGATGCTGCTCCGTACCCCAGAGGATATGATCGTGCACCCAAACAGAATGGAAACCCAGCTTCTCCGCCTGATCCGCCACGTCTGCGATATTTTTCCGATTGGCAAGAGGCCCGGAATTGGGCAGCCTTACACCAAACTTCATTTTTGAAAAGTCATTACGCCCTGTATTCTATATGGGGTGCTGTCTACTCTTTCTTCCCTGCCACATCCGCTGTCCAGTTGAACTTCTCTCCGCGGTTGACTTTGGCTTCTTCCTCTTCAGCGGAAAGCACACATTCCATGCCGCCATCGACCCAACTGCTCATGCCGACTAGATAGATACAGAGGGCAAGTGCTTCCTGAACTTCTTTGGGAGTAGCTCCGGCCCTGATAGCTTTCCGTGCATGGCTTTTACCTTTTTCACCTCGACCGGTTGCGGCCTCGACTGCGACCATGATGAGCTCGCGGTATTTTGCGGGAAGGACCGGTCCTGTGTCTTTGAGTCCCGGAATAGCGTGTCGGCGCAACGACGCAAGCGAGTCCGCTAACGCGGGGTCATAACGATCCAGCGTCTGAAAAACCTCGTGTACCCTACCCATCTCCTGAACGAGATAGTCTCTAGTTTCGTCCTTCATGAAGTCCCGGGAAGTGTAGCATAGCTATTAAGGGTTCTAAGATCGTCCATGGATCTTTTGTAAGACTCCCAGACGGACTTCAGCATGAATCCCTTTCTTAATTAGGCGGAGTTCTTGAACATAATAGTAGATCTATTTTCCGGACAGCGTCAATATGAACGTCGATTACTGCGAGTTCCCGGACGATCGGTATTATGATGTTGAAAATGATGTATGGTTTAAGCTCTCCGAAGAGTCCGGAGGAAAGATCGGAGTCATGGGCGTGACGAGCATTTTGGTATTTGTCGCCGGGAAGATTTCCACGATAAAGTTTCGTGAAGCAAGTGTTGTGCAAAGAGGCCAAAGCCTAGCAACGATCGAATCGATAAAGTACTTCGGTACTCTCCGATCTCCCGTGAAAGGGACGATTTGGCGGATGAACGAAAGTTTAACCTCGAATACAGTCTCTCTCTGGAGAGCCCCGTACATGACTTGGATCGCTCAATACGACACATTCGAAGAAAGCTCTTTGCACTCCCTACTTTACGGTTCCACGGCGAGAGAAAAACTTCTTGAGAGAATCAAAGAGCTACGCATCCACTGCT
>JASHXQ010000249.1 GCA_030043455.1 Nitrososphaerales archaeon
GAGACCGCCAAGATTCTGACCCACGTAAAATCGCTCAAGGGGAAGACGTACATTTCGCTGGACATTGACGTTACCGATCCTGCTTTTGCACCCGGCACGGGAACACCGGAGGTGGGGGGCTTGTCCAGTCTGGAAATTATGGAGATCGTCAGGGGAGTGGACGTGGACGTCGCGGGCATGGAAGTCGTAGAGGTTTCTCCACCCTACGACGTGAGTGAACTCACGAGTATGCTCGCGGCCAATCTGCTCTACGAAGGAATGAGTGTGCTCGCTAGGAAAAGCTAGGTACTAACCGATCGGAGCAAGGCCCCGTCGACGGGAATGGCAGCTCCGCTCACGTAAGAGGACATGTCACTCCCGAGAAACAGGAAGGTGCGCGCGATTTCTTCTGTCGATCCGATATATCCCATTGGAACCTGCGCAACAAAGTCCGCGAGTGCCTGGGCTTCCGAGATTCCTCGTTTCTTCGCATTATTGACCACCAGCTGATCTATTCGGGCCGTCTTGATGTAGCCTGGCAGGATGGAATTAACGCGAATTCCATGCGGGGCAAGCTCCCTCGCGAGAGTACGGACTAACCCTTGTATTGAAATTCGACAAACATTTGAAAGCGCTAATGTTGGATTGGGCTCTCTCACTGCTACCGACGACGAATAAACCAGCCTTCCTTTGATCTTGTTATTGATCATGACTTCAGCGACCCGGCGCCCTAAGTAAGACGGACTGACGGTGAGCAGCCTAGCCGCGGCCTCCCACTCTTCATAGCTCTTGTCCAAGACTGCCCCGGGAGCTGGCGAACCCGTGACATACGCGAGAACGTCAATGCCACCGAAAATCTCGGCTGTGCTCGAGACTAGTTTGTCAATGACCTCCTTCGAGGAGAGATCTCCCGCCATGCGGTGCACTTCTCCCAGCCTAGAGAGTTCTTGCTCTGCTTTCTGCAACTTCTGGTCGTTGGAAGAGTTAATGACCACACGGGCTCCCTCTCCAAGGAAAGCTTGGGCAACTCCGTAGCCGATTCCCTGACTCGCTGCGGTGACGAGCACTCTCTGGTTTTTCAATCCGGTTGTAAGCGGCATGACTGAATCGATTCATCCCCGGGCCGACATTATTTAGAATTGTCAGGAGCCCTAAGAAAGCTGGAAGTCAAGAGCAGTTCCTCACAACGCTTTTATAGTACGAAGTTACTCTCTAATGGTTACTAACACTTTGGTGTGAACAGACCATGAGTTGGAGATTCAATAGACGGCGAGAAGACAAGGATGACGAGGACGATAGCGAGCGTAAGGATTCCTACCAGGATCCCTTTAGCTTTGGCTTTGGGTCAGGTTTTCAAGACTTCGATCGAATGATCGAGAGTATGTTGAAGACCATGGGGCCAAACTCAAATTCTAACAGTGCCTTTTACGGTTACTCGGTGAACGTGGGGCCGGATGGGAAGCCACACGTGCGGCAGTTTGGAAATGTAACCCCAACTCCAAATGGCCCTCTTGAATTGGGGTCGAGGGAACCATTCGTAGACGTCGTGGCGAACGACAAAGACCAGACAGTCAAGGTTGTCGCGGAAATGCCCGGGGTGCAGAAAGAGAATATCGAGCTGGACACCACCGAGGACACCCTTACGATCAAGACGACGAAAACTGATCGTAAATACAACACAACCGTGCCACTGAAGCCTGCCGTGGACCCTTCGAGCGCCAAGGCATCCTACAGGAACGGCGTGCTTGAGGTCGTGCTCAGGATGAAGGAAGCGCCCAAGCCAAAGGGCACGAGCATCCAAATCGACTAAATTTGGGGAGATAGTTCCACCGGTTTTAAGTACGTCTAACTCGGCCGGTGGAAGGCCCGATTTTTTCTAGAAAAGAGGAGAATTGAAAATTGCCAAGAACGCAGAAAGATAGTAAGAATGATGTAGAAGTGAGAATTGCCGAGGCTCTGACGCGAGACGTCGGCAGGGGATACGCCCGCGTAGATCCGGAAATTGTTTCCAATATGGGCTGGGTCAGCGGGGATGTAATTGAGATTGAAGGCGAGCGAAAGACTTACGGCCTGCTCTTTCCCGGCTCGCAGAGTGATTATGGACAGGGAATCGTCCGGATTGACGGAGCCACGAGAAACAGTGCCGGTGTGGGGATTGATGACCGTGCAGTTATTCGCCGGATCCAAGCGGTGGAAGCCCGGAACGTGACGTTCGCAGCAACGGAGCCACTTGGAGGTAGAGGAATCGAGGAATATCTCGAGCAGCAACTACCGGAAGCTTTGGATGGTAGAGTAGTCTGGCATGGCGAAATTATTCCAGTCGGCGTCATGAACAATCGAATAGATCTGGTCGTAACTCATACTGATCCCGGTGTTGGTCCGGTGATCGTGAATGCCACCAGCACTCGAGTTACCGTCAGCAAAGATGTGGCAAAGCCCGAGCGCAATCTTCCCAAGCTCACCTACGAAGACATTGGCGGTCTGAGGAACGAGGTCGGCAAGGTCCGCGAGATGATCGAGCTGCCGATGAAGCACCCTGAGCTTTTCAAGAAGCTCGGGATTGAAGCGCCCAAGGGAGTGTTGCTTCATGGACCTCCAGGCACGGGAAAGACCTTACTCGCAAAAGCTGTCGCGAATGAAACCAATGCGCACTTTATCAGCATCTCCGGCCCCGAAATAATGGGAAAGTACTACGGAGAGAGCGAGGAAAGGCTGCGCTCGATCTTCGACGACGCCCAGAAGAATGCACCGAGTATCATCTTCATTGATGAAATCGACAGCATCGCTCCAAAGAGAGAAGAGGTAACTGGCGAAGTAGAGAAGCGAGTAGTAGCTCAGCTTCTTTCATTGATGGACGGGATGGAAGCCCGCGGAAAGGTCGTCGTGATTGCCGCAACTAATCGCCCCGACGCCCTAGATCCTGCATTGCGCCGACCAGGGCGCTTTGATAGGGAAATCGAAATCGGAGTTCCCGATCAACAGGGAAGACTGGAGATCTTGCAAATTCACACGCGGCGTATGCCGCTCGACAAGGACGTAGATCTCCAGAGACTCGCGGCCTCATCTCACGGCTTCGTCGGTGCCGATCTCGAAGCTCTCGCCAAGGAAGCAGCTATACGAGCTCTTAGACGTGTACTTCCGAACATCGATCTCGAAAAGGACACCATCCCACCCGAGACGCTGAAGAAACTCGTTGTCAAGATGGCAGACTTCCAGGACGCCCTAACAGAGGTAGAACCCTCTGCCCTTCGCGAAGTCTTGGTCGAGGTGCCTAACGTTCACTGGACTGAAGTAGGAGGGTTAGCTTCCGTGAAGCAAGACCTTCAGGAGTCAGTGGAATGGCCGTTGAAGTATCGGGAAGTCTTCGACTATGCGAAGACTCGTCCTCCAAGGGGAATTCTACTCTACGGGCCTCCGGGCACTGGGAAGACCTTGCTGGCGAAGGCTGTTGCGAACGAGAGTGGCGCGAACTTCATCAGCATCAAGGGCCCCGAACTTCTCTCGAAATGGGTAGGAGAATCGGAACGCGGGGTGCGTGAAATCTTCCACAAGGCAAGACTGGCTGCGCCGTGTGTCGTCTTCATGGATGAGATCGACTCACTGGTTCCTACCAGAGGTGCTGGCTTTGACAACCAAGTCACTGAGCGAGTAGTCAGTCAGATTCTGACCGAGCTTGACGGACTGGAAGAGCTGAACGATGTCGTGATCATTGGGGCTACTAATAGACCGGAGTTAATCGACCAAGCGCTACTGCGACCGGGACGCTTCGACAAACTGCTCTATGTGCCTGTTCCAGATCTGGAAGCTCGCAAGGAGATCTTCAAAATCCACATAAAAGATCGGCCTCTCGGTAAGGACATAAGCGTGGATGATCTCGCCCGCAGAACAGATGGATACAGTGGTGCTGACATCCAAGCTGTCGTCGACACAGCTTCCATGGCTGCGATCAGGAGTTACCTAGACAAGTACAAAGGTAGCGACGTGATGAAGGCGAAGCTGAAGGAGCTCGAAGTCTCGAAGAAAGACTTTGACGACGCCATGACGAAAGTCAAGCCGTACTCCAAGTCGGAAGTCGGGCGAAGACAGATCTCTCCGCTCGAAGCATCCGGCATGAGCCCCATCGGCTAGATCGGACTATTTTCTGGAAGGGGTGAGACTCCCCTTTCTTACTTTTTCTACTACTACTCTTTTACTCGAAAATTATGGCGTATTGTTTCTTCTGCTTAACGGTAGATATCGTCGCCCTGTGGTGATCTTCTTGTACCTGAGATCTCCCCATCCTCGTCGACTTCCAGGCCCTCAATTTCGGCTTTCTGGATCGCTTCCGCGAGCTCCTTCGACTCGGAGACCAATTCCGTGGTGTCCACGTCCAGCTGGAACATTTTCGAGAGAACTGCGAGAATGGCCATCACCGACTTTGGATGGGGAATGGGTTCTCCGTGATCTACTGAAAGTTTGTACCCTCTAAGGCCGTACAACTTCGAGAGTGGCACAACCACATTTGCAAAGTAAAATGCGGACTCACTTTTTAGGATCGAAACTCCCGCGTCCTTCAATTTGTTGACACCCGCCTCGTCGGAAGCAAAGCCCAGCACCTTCGGACTCTCCGTGGGAGATAGAACAGGTTGCGTCCATCTCGCTCCCACCGAAACAACCTCGCTAACGCCTAACTTTTCGGCATACTCCAACACTACCTGTCCGTAGTCGTATTCGCTCTCCATGGGGGAAGCGTGTCCCGCCAGGAGGAGATAATCCCTATTTTTTCCAGAGTGGAAGTAGAAGTTGTTGGAAAGCATGCTGCAGATCCCCGAGCGAGTGATTCGAATTTCAGGCGACATTGCTGAAGAATATAGAGTGGCGATCTGCTTGAACTCCAATTTCTTCAGAAGGTACTTCCCCAGTTCGCGCCCCTGCGAGTATAGGAGCCGGTACTGCGGGTTTGAAGTGGAGACTGATATAAGTAGAAGCGGATCGCGTAGCCCTTGGGGCTCGGATAGGACGTCAAGTTTTTTCCACGTGGAGCAAACTCACCCTTTTCAGAAAATTTTCAGCAGCCCGTGGCGCTTTATCAGTTTGGCCTATGGAGATAGGTGGAGCATCATTCAGAACCAGATCATGAATATTCCTTTTAACTATCAGTCAAGAGATTGTGATTGAAACCCGAGATGACTTCAGATGAGCATTGTCCCTGCTGCGGAGGGCTGATGGTGGAAGAGTCTCGGAGAGAAAAGTCTGTGACCTTAAGGTGCTCTTTATGTAGAGTAAGCGACGTCCGATTAATCGCGCCAGAAGAGCAATCTGAAGCTATTTAGTCTAAGATCGTTCGCCACGCTCGAACGGGCGTTCTGAAAGGACCTTTGAAATAAAACGGGATCGCTAATCCTGTCGCGATTTCGGATGAATTTCGGCTTTGTACAGCGTCCGTCTCCTCGAGCTATTCTAATAGTAATGGTAATCATCGTTGTTATTGGCGGGCTGGTTGGCCTGTCTGGTCTGAATGCCAAGACGACTAGTGGCACTACAAATTACAATCCTGGTGGCTACGCTCTTCCGGCAAACTCTTCTTCCGGCCCTAGTTCTGGAGGGAGCGGAGCCCCACAGAATCAACCGATTGGAATCAGTTTCGCCCCCGGTACAACAGTCACATCAGTGGTCTCCTCTGCCACCACAATTCTAGGAACGGTAGCTGCCTCAAGTTCCTCCTCGATCCCGACGAACCAACCCATCGGAACAGACTCCAATTCCAACGCTAATGGAGCCTCAACCGGTTCTTCAACTGGATCCTCCCCTTCAGCCAATTCTCCGCAGTTACAAAGTTCCAACAACACTGGCTACATCGAATATTTCAGCAACATTACACTAACCGTTCCATCTACCCTGACCGGGCTCAACAAAGCCACAGCCGTCGCATTCACTTTCGGAGGTTATCTTGCCTTCTCTTCCTACACGAATGTGAGTGCGATCGCAGTTCTCAGAATACCCGCCCAAGACTATGCCAGTGCCCTAGCTGAAGTTGAGGGGCTCGGAAACCTCACCGGGCTTACCTCCAATTCTAATGATGTTTCGATTCAGTACATTGATCTCAACGCGACCCTCCAGTCTCTATTGACCGAGCAAGGACGGTTGCTTAGTTTCGAAAATGAATCGACGATGATCAACAATACCTTGATCCTTGAAAACCAGCTGCAGAGCGTGGACACACAGATTAACGAGATCCAGAGTCAGATCCTCCAGACCCGGCTCCTCATCACATACTCTACGATTACAGTTACATTCAACGCACAGATTCCCACTCCACCATCTCCTCCACCCGTACCACTCAAGATGAAGCTCACCGCCACTCCGATTTCTGGATTGAACCCATTGTCAGTAACCTTCAACGCGATTGTCACCGGTGGGGACGCCCCGTATATCATAAACTACAACTTCGGGGATGGAAGCACCTATCAGGGGCAGAGTGTCATCCATACGTTTACGAGCGCGGGCGTGTTCAATGTAACAATAACTGCAACCGATTCCAACGGGAGTGCGATCGAGAACTACTCGATCATCCATGTGCGAGCAGTACCGGTGACGAGCGGTCTAACCAGTTTCGGCGCTTACGCTCTTGGCCTGTTAATCAGCGTGGTCGAAGGAATCATTGAAGTAGCAGTAGTACTGCTCCCCATCGCCCTCGTGGTCTTCGTGGTACTCCTTCCCTTCAGGAACCGCCTGCGATCCGGCAGAACTGAAGCAAAGTCCACGTAAAACCGCTTTCGGTCACACTTTCTCTGGATATTCCATGGATCTACCCGTATTTCCGGATAGTTTTTGGAAAAGACATTATTTCTAGGGATGCGTCCTTCTGTAATGGAATAGCACTTGAGGGTCGAACTCCGAAATTACAGTCTCCTGAACAATTCCAGAGGGTCAAGCCTAACTTTGCAATCGAACCGAGAATCAGGTTCGTTTTTTGATCTCG
>JASHXQ010000250.1 GCA_030043455.1 Nitrososphaerales archaeon
TCGGGAAGCGTGGTTGAGAAAAAGGGAGATGTGAACCAGCTGTTGGTAGGTGGAGTGAGGACTCCCACAAAAGCTGCGGCCCCGTTGATGCACACTCCCGTCGCGTAAAGCAAGTAAACAAACGTGTAGGGGAAACGTCTTTTCGCTTTGGAGATTACGAATCCTGCCGGGATGAGCAAAAAGGGAATTGAGGAGATGATTAATCTCGGACCGAAAGAGGAGCCCCCGGTTGGGTCGTACCACTTTGAGTAGAGCATTAGAATTCCCAAGAACACCGTCAAGAAAAGTAACGCCTCTCTATCGATCGAGGAATCGCGCAACATGATCCAAAAACCCCAAACTCCGAGCAAGAGTACTGGCGAAAAGAAAAACAGACCACGCATCGGGGTCAGGAGGTTCAGAAACAACCCAAGTTCCAACGGATAGGTGAAATTGCCCAAGAAGGACGCACTGTGCAGATACAGCTGCTCGGAACTCACGAGAATCTGACCAAAGCTAAGATAGTTGTACGAGCCCAGGAGGATTGAGCTTGCTCCCGCTGATCCCGACAAGAAACCTAGCAGGCATTTCCCCACGGTTTTTCTCCCGTGTTTTCTCAGGGCGAATGTGAGATAGATTCCTATGATGGGAATCAGGACTCCATTCACATAGTCCGTTACGACAGCACCGGTGACCACAACTCCCGCCAGAATCGCGAGACCGAAACCACTCCTTTCACTAAAACAATTAGAGCGATCAATTTTGACCACAAGAAAAATCGCCATCAGGTCGAAGAGAGCGGAGACATCACTTTGGAACAGAAAAGTAGCAAAGGGCCAGCTAATTGTAGAGAAGGCGTAGCAGAAAGCGAGGAACGAAGACACATCCTTCTTGAAGTAAAAGTTGCCGACCCTGTAGACGAAATGGGCAGCAAGGGAGTTGCAAATCGCGATGGGAATTTCCGTGAGCAGGAGCGTATCTCCATAGAGATTGAGAATGTCACCTCTCAATAGAAACGCAACGATCGCTCCGGGAAGAGTGAGAAAAGCTACCCCCGGGGCGTTAGCCATATAGTAGTTCCCATGGTACTGGAAGATGTCTACGCTGTTGGGGGCAAAGGATCCCACTTTGCCCAAGATGAAAGAGTGATTGTTCCACAGCGAATACTGAAAATCCACGATCGCGTTGGTGTGATCCGTCGCCCAGACTCCATTGAGAGTGATCAGATACAGGGAAAGCGTCGACGCGATAATAAGGACGCCGAGATGATCAGTCAGCCAACCCAATCGGGACTCTGACTTGGCTTCTTGTGTCTGATCCTGCTTAACCTCCGCCAGTGAGCTTTGTTGCACTGACAAGAGCGAACAGATAGAGAATTATTTGAAACCAAGTTTCTGATTTCACGTTCTCAAGGATCCCCGACATGTTTTCGGTCGTAGAACAGGTAACAAAAAATAAATCGTAACAGAATGCCCCAAACCGAATAAAGAGCAGATCTCAGCTAGGGGATAGCACCCAAGCTTTTTGAAATCAGGCCAAGTAAGTATAAATCACTCCGCGGTACCTAACTGGCAGAAGACAATGCAGCAGGCTAAGCAGGACGAGACGTCTAGTATGGAGCATCTCTTTCTAGACTTCATGCAGATGAAAGAGTTCGCCAAAGATCCGCTCATCATGAAGAGCGCGAAAGGCGTCTGGTACGAAGACGTCCACGGCAAGAAATACCTGGACGGACTTGCGGGGGTTTTCACCGTTAATGTGGGTCACGGCAACCAACGGGTGATCGACGCAATCAAAAGCCAGCTCGACACACTCACCTTCGCTCCGCCGCTACATTCTACGAATCTTAACGCCCTAAAGCTGAGAGACCTGATCGCAAGCAGCACGCCTGGAGATCTAAAGACGATCAAGCTGTTCAGCGGTGGCTCCGAGTCTACCGAAGCAGCCATGAAACTAGCGCGGCAGTACCACAAGCAGACCGGAAATCCCGGAAAGTACAAGGTGATTTCCAGGTACGAGAGTTATCACGGGGCTACCATGGGAGCGCTCGCGGCTTCTGGAGTGAGCAAGAGGAAGACTTCATTCGAACCCCTCCCCGCCGGGTACATCAAGGTGTTTCCGCCGACCAGCTACCGCTGTCCGTACAAACTGGACTATCCAGAGTGCGCGGTATTCTGCGCGCAGATCGTGGAGCAGGTGGTGAAGCTGGAGGATCCCTCGACGGTCTCGGCGATGATTTTGGAGCCCATCGGCAACACCGGGGGCATCATCACCCCGCCCAAGGAGTACTTCAAAATCCTCCGAGAGATCTGTGACAAGTACAACATCCTTCTCATCTTTGATGAGATCATTACAGGCTTTGGCAGGACTGGTGAGATGTTTGGGGCGCAGACCTTCGACACTGTTCCGGATATCATCTGCATGGGGAAGGGGATGTCGAGCGGTTACGCACCGGTGGGTGGGATCGCCTTCCGGGATTCGATCGCGCAAGCTTTCCTGGGGAAACAAGAGCAGCAAATACAGTTTAACCACGGCCACACCTTTGGGGGCAACCCCCTATCCAGCGCGGCGGCGATTGCGAGTATCAGCGAAATCAAGGAAAGAGATCTTCCGAGGAAGGCAAGAGAGTCAGGCGCAATTGTCTGGAAGCGTTTTGAAGAAATGAAGGAGAAGCTCGGGATCATCGGAGACATCCGCGGCAAGGGACTGCTAATAGGGATCGAGTTCGTAAAAGACTTGAAGACCAAAGAGCCCTTTCCGGATGGCATGGCGTTCGGGGTGCAGGTGGGAAAAGCCGCGATCAAAAACGGGCTGATCATCAGAGCGGACCCTCACTGGGTGGCGGTCGCGCCTCCTCTGATCATAGATAAAGACGAGATTGAAATCATGATGGATCGACTCTCCCAGAGCATCGAGGAAGTGCTCGCGAGAGTCGGCCGTTAGACTTTTTTCCGGTTGTTCTTACCCGCTAAGAGCCAATTAGGGCGCTCGAAACCTCAGGGGGAATTACGGTGGAGCTGCCACCCGGTAGCCCTTTGGCTTGAGAAAAAGCCTCGAATTAGATGATGAAATTCTTCTTGTTTTTGTGAATTTCTAGCAAATTTTTCGAATCATGTGAATTTCAAATTCACATCCGTTGGGTTGACCTTCATACGACCTATATAGCGGCATATCTGGGGCCAGCTTAGTACAGATCTTGAACCAGCGAAATCGTTCGATCTATCCGACTGTTATCGTTGGATTGTTTGTTCTTGGTCTTACTGCTATGTCCTCGCTCGGGGCAGTTCCGAGAGTTTATGCGAGCAGCGAAGATCTTAGTTCATGGTGCACTATCACCGGGACTATATATTCCAGCGGCACCTGCACGGTTTTGGGAACCGTTACGATGTCGACGGATGTCACCGTCTCGAGCGGAGAAACTCTTCTCATATTCAGCTCCGGGTCGCTCAGCCTTGGAGTCACACTTACAGTTGACGGCACGGGCAGTATTTTGGTTGAAAGTAGCGGTGCTCATAGTACAGGCATCTTCAACTCCGGCACCATCACTAACTCCGGCACAGTGATAATTGTAAACATAGGCACCGAAAGCGTCGGTATCAGCAACTCAGGCACCATCACGAACTCCGGCTCTATGACAATTGAGAACAGCGGAGGTGGCAGTACCGGCATTTACAACGACCCCGGCACTGTCACCAACTCCGGCACAATGACCGTTGACAATAGCGGCGCCATCGGCTATGGCATCCAGAACATCGGCTCCTTCAAGAACACGGGCACCGTAACAATCGAAAACAGTGGTGCTACTGTAAGCTATGGTATCTACAACACTGGCGCCGGCACGTTCACCGACACAGGCACAGTAACAATTGAGAACAGTGGCACTAACAGTGAAGGCATCATCAACTCCGGCACCATTGCTGGCTCAGGCCCGATCACTATTCAGGACAGTGGCACTGACAGCATCGGGATAAACAACGACGGCGGCACCTTCAGCAGCTCCGGCACCATGACAATTGAGAATAGCGGAGGTGGCAGCACCGGGATCAACAATGATCCAGCCACCTTTACTAACTCCGGCACTTTGTCAATTGATAACTCTGGTACTACCAGCTACGGGATCCGCAACTCCGGCACTATGATCAACTCCGGCACGGTCACAATCGACAATAGCGGGTCATTAAGCATCGGCATCTACAATACGGGCACCGTCACCAACGAGGACTGCGGCACGATAACGCCTATTACGAGTCCTTACTACGAGGGGACACCTTCCAGTACCTCTGGAACATGTACCCTCAGCAGTGTCCCTGAGTTCGCCGTGGCATCGTTTGGTCCGCTTCTCTTAATGGGATTTCTCTTGCCAATACTCCTGATTGCGACAAGAAAGTTGGGAAAATTCATAATCTAGCAAATTGCAAAAAATAGGATTTCCGGAGCTGCTTGCTCTTCAGAGCCGGACTTTTCAAATTTGGGAGATCGAATTGGTCGATCTATACTTGGACTAGTTTTTCCTAAGCGGATTTTCACTCTCAGAAGCCAGAGCTCACACCCCTCCGTGAACGAACTTACTCTCTTTTCTCCTTCAGCTTAAACTCGCAGTAGGGGTCGCCTTTGCAGAGACATTTTTCCTCGACACAGTTGAATTTTTTATTCAGGAGGATTCCCGCGGCGCCCGCGACGATCCCCGCCATGAGAAAACATTCTGCTTTTCCAGTCACACCTACAGCTGTGGCGAAAAAGCTATCCTCCAGCCGAACTGCAGGCTCTCCCTGAATTCCCGTCAGGATCATCTTGAGAAAGGGAGTGTTGAACACCCCGTAGCCGTGACTCTTGCCCAGTTCCATGAAGCTCTTGATCACCTCTAGCTTGGACACGCCCATGTTTTTCATGTTCTCCCCCATGAGCTCACCGTAGCCCATACCCATGCCATAGAGGATGACCGAGGCGCCACTCTGGAACGAAGCGTAAAGGTTCTTTCGAAGGCCGCGGTAAAATTCTTCGTCGATGACCATCACGCGCAGCTTGAGGTACGGGTCTTCGATTCGTCCCGATTTGGGATCCTTTCTGACATAGGGAATCGTTGTTTCTTCTGTCAAACTTGTCATCAATGAACTACGCCTGCCGTCCTCGCACTAGATTTTAGAATATTACAGGCGGATCCTTTATTCCTTTCTTGATTTTGGATCCGGATGCGAAAGATCTCTAAACTAGAAGCTCCATTTTCGGAGTAATGATACACCGCGATTCCGGAAATATGCCAACTGTTGAATACTAGAGACCCTGAAGTGATTTAGGGCAATCAATGTCGGGATACGTAGATCGGTTTGTTAATGGATCTCGGTTCCACCCAGCCTTCGCACCTGCAGTTTCTCACAGTACAGATTTGGGTCTGATAGAGATGCAAGAATTCTTCGTGGCCGCAGTATTCGCAGATCTTTGTTCTTGCCATGAAATCTACCGGTAGGCGAGATCCTAATTAGTGCTTTTTGGAAGAATCTTAGATCTTTTGATCCATTCTCATACCTGAGCTGGAGACAATTGGCACCAATTTAGGATTGTTCTTGGAAATTCCATAATATTCGCTGAGCAGCTCGATTTTCTTTCAAGCACGAGTTTTTTGGAAGATAGAAAGGTACAGCCCATATCCGAGAACAAGCCCGCACTCTATCCCGAAAGTTTCGTATCACTCCTGAGGATCGGTCTAATTCTATCTGCAGTTCTGGGTCTCTACATCGCTGGATCGCGTCCCTTGAGCCTCGATGATTGGAGTGGGGCGAACCTTATCATCACAGGAATTGTGGATGTCGCATTTGTTCTTCTTGTTACATTTGTACCGAGACTCGCAGCAGCGTGCGTTCCATCATCTATTCTGACAACCACTCTGCTTGCTGGGGATCTGCTCGCGATTCGACTAGTGAACTTCCATCCCTGGTATTTTGCGTGGAGCCTGTTAGGACTTGTAACCTTTGACGCACTCTTGATTACGCAATTCCTGATCGGGATAGTGAGTCTCTTCTCCACTAGACGCGGCAAAATTGCAATCCTCGAGTCCGATGAAGATATCCGGAGAAGAGCTAAATCAGAAGGATAGGCTACCGGTAACCTAAGGTCTAGAGATCGGAAACACAAATCATTATGGAATGAGATTATCTCCAGAATTCGAGACCAAAGTTTCAAACTTCCTGGCTGGGCAATTGGCACGGGCAAAAATTCCAAGAGTTAATTGAGATCCGGTATTTACTTCCCATTGAAAATCGGATCCTACACACTCTTTCCTTAAATCCTCAAGAAAAACGAGGCAGTCCTCAACTTCTTAGTAAATTTCTCGGACTATATGCAGTTCAAACGCATCAGGTTGGTTTGTCGAAAATGAGGATCGGAATATTGAACGGAGGGGGCGACTGTGCCGGATTAAATGCCGTGACTAGGGCGGTCGTCAAGCGCGCTGAAAGCTACGGTTGGGAGGTTATTGGAATAAGGTACGGCTGGGATGGATTGCTCCGGAGTGATTTTGTGAAACTTACCTTTGATCAGGTCGAGGAGCTGGTCGGCGTCGGGGGAACAATACTAAAGTCTTCGCGAACGAATCCGGCAAAGCACACCCGAGGGTTCGAAACTATCATGGAAAATGCGAGCAAGGCTGCCCTTGATGCAGTGATCTGTGTTGGTGGTGACGATACCCTGGGAGTTGCGGCGCAGCTCTTCAAGAAGGGAATGAAAGTGGTTGGCGTTCCGAAAACTATGGACAACGATCTCTCGAGCACCGACTTCACCTTCGGTTTTGATTCCGCTGTGAACGAAGCTGCCCACGCGATAGACAACCTGAAGACGACTGCTGAATCCCACGATCGCGTTTTCATAGTTGAGATAATGGGACGAGAAGCAGGCTGGGTAGCTGCCTATGCCGGAATTGCTTCTGGAGCGAATCTCATTCTGGTCCCCGAAAGACCCTTCAGTATCCAGGAGGTGATATCATTTGTGAGAACACGTCATGAAAAGGGGGAAAAGGCGACCGTGATCGTTGTGTCCGAAGGGGCGAGTCTGGAGAAAACTCCGGAGAATTCGGGCAACAATGGACCCGTCGATGAGTTTGGTCACTCCCGCCTTCAGGGCATCGGTCAGCTCATCGGAGACGAAATCGAAAGGGCCACAAAATACGATACGCGTGTCTCGGTATTAGGGCATATGATCAGAGGCGGCCGCCCCACCGCATTCGACAGGGTTTTATCGACCAGGTTTGGGCTGGCTGCTGTCGAGCTCATCAAGAATGGCAAATTTGGCACAATGACATCATTGAAGGAAACTGAAATTGTAACGGTCGGCTTGGAAGACTCGACTTCAAAACAACGGTTGCTTGATCCTCAAATTTTAGAAACTTTAGATCTAGTCTCATATTAGGCTTGAATTCGAGTACAGGGCAACGCTCTTTGCCTAGTCTTTTTCTTCTGCCAGAATGAATCTCCTATAAATCCACTCGCCAGCTCGAGCTCAAGGAACTGTGAATTTCGTAGATATTCCGAGACTTCTTTACTGAGGATCGAGTTTGTTGGAACCTTATTTTTAGATAAGCTACTGACAAGAAGGCAGCGACAATGTCGTCCTCCATCAAGGGAAGGCTCGTCACCGAAACGTTAGCCTACGATGGCCGTCGACCGGTATCTGTGTACGTCCCGCCGGTTGCGCCCGAGGCGGTCGTGTTCTGCGGTGACGGCCAGCTGATCTCACGATGGGGCAAAATCCTTGAGGCCGCCAACCTACTGCCGACCATGATTGTAGGGACCCACCGAGTGGACGACGAAACGCTCCGGCTCCACGAATACTCGCCTGTCTTTGACACGAATCGGTTCGTGGCGCACGAGAGGTTCTTCGTCGGAGACGTCCGTCAATGGGTGCGATCACGTTTCGGAGTCGCGCTGCCCGCAGAGCGCACCGCCGTGTTTGGTGTCTCTGCGAGTGGAGAGCTCGCGCTCGCCATGGGGCTTCGTCACCCCGATATCTACGGTACGGTCTTCTGCGCGTCGCCGGGTGGAGGTTACCGACCGCCAGCAGTGATGCCTAATTTGCTTCCGCGAGTGTATCTGGTCGCCGGCACTCAAGAGCCGTTCTTTCTCGAGAACGCGGCCCGCTGGGCAATCGCACTGCGCGAGGCAGGTGCGGACGTTGTAATGACCGAGCGAGTCGGATCGCACGGGGGAGTGTTCTGGAGAGAAGAGTTCCCGTTAATGGTGACGTGGGCATTTAGGCACTGACCCCTGCGAGTCACTTGCAATCGATTGGCTAAAGCGTTTTAGGCTCGCAGACACACGGTTCTTTGGATCGATTTGCAACAAGCGATGATGGGAAAGGTCGTACTCATCACCGGTGCTAACTCTGGGATTGGAAAGGAGATTGCCCTAGGTCTCGCGAAAATGGGGGCCAGCCTCGTACTCGTCTGTAGAGATCGAGGAAAAGGCGAGGCAGCGAGAGACGAGCTTGCAAAGACGGCGGGAAATAACTCGATTGACCTCCTGGTGGCGGATCTTCTGTTACAAAGAGAGGTGCGGAGAACAGTCGTCGAATTCAAAGCCAGTCATTCACGTCTGGATGTCCTGATCAATAACGCCGGGTCCAGCTTTATCGACTACGGGGAGACCGAGGATGGCATCGAGAGGACCATGGCCATCAACTACTTCGCTCCCTTCCTTCTCACGAATCTTCTCTTGGACACTCTCAAGGCGAGTGCGCCCTCGAGGGTGATCAACGTTACTTCCTCGGAGCACAAGGACGGCCATCTCGATCCGGACAACATAGGCCGGGACAGGCGCATGGGCAGAGTGGGCGCGGAAGCTTATCGGCGTTCGAAGTTGGCTTTGGTTATCTTCACTTATGAGCTGGCTAGACGACTCCAAGGGACCGGAGTCACTGCCAACTGTCTCCATCCAGGTGCGGTGAGGACGAAAATCTGGTCCAACACTGGCGCGTTCAAACCACTGTTCCGTCTCTTGTCGGTCTTCATGCTCAGTCCTGCGAAGGGAGCAGAGACGTCGATCTATCTCGCGTCCTCTCAGGAAGTTGAAGGGGTGAGCGGGAAATACTTTGTGAAGAAAAAGCCCTTGAGATCGTCGGATACTTCCTATGACGAAGCCCTGGCTAAGAAACTTTGGGATTATAGTCTCAAGATGACTGGACTTTCGGCCGTACCGGAAGCTGAACCTGCCTAGACCCGACCAACCGTTGCGAGCTAGAAATGTTCTCCTGGATCCGTTTGATGACAGCAACCATGACCTTCTGCTCTTGTTTGCTTACCCCATCCAAGAGTACTGCTTCTGATTTTTCCCTGAGAGATTTCATTTTCTCTAGAAGAGCGTGACCCGCCGGTGTGAGCGCTACCAGCATGAATCGGTTGTCATTCGGATCAACTCTGCGAGATATGAGGCCGGATTTTTCCATCTGCTTTACAAACCTCGTGACAAGTGCTCCTTCCATTCCTAACCGTTGCTGGAGCTCTGACTGTGTTAACTCTTTTGCGTGCTTTATTTCGTGCAATACCAGGAAGCGTGAAAAACTCATACCTGCTTGTTGCGAAAACGCTCGCGACATATCTCGATGAAGATGCCCTAATAGTACTGCTACGCTCTCCTTTTTCTCGTGTTCGTGGCTCAAAAAGACACACCACTGTTTGCGCTAGCTCGACGTGCAATTGTCAGGGGAGGAAAACTATACGGCTCCCGCTCTCCTGACGATTCCATGCTTCTTCCGCGTCTGTAAGCGGTAGAGGTGTTGTGTCTATTCTCAATTTGCCACTCACGGCAAGCGCCCACATTTGCGGAATGGTTTGAACTATTGCTTGATGAGCGACGCTTCCACCACCACTACCGTAGATTTCAAGGCCCGAACTGCGCAACGCGGCAGAAGGAATCGATGCCACTAGACCGGCCAGAGATCCTATGGAAATCAGGCGGATGCGCGATTCCTCGGCCATTAGGTCGTGACGGGTCAGTGCGGAAACTAATACCTCGGTTGGATGTCCCCACACGTAATCCAATATGATATTGAGCCTGTGTTCGGAAGCTTCTTGCGCAAATGCCTTCGCCAAATCTTGATCGGACAGGTTCAGAGAAATCACAGCGTCGGCCCCTAAGTTTGGCAAAGTTTGCAAGATCTGTTCGTTTCGTCCGGCAGCCACAACGCGCCCGGCCCCAAGGTTCTTTGCTACCTGGATGGCAACCTTCCCTGCAACACCTGTTGCGCCGAGAATCAGAACTGTTTCTCCTTTTTGAATTCCCGCACGATATACGAGTGGAAGCCAAGATGATAGAGCGGCGTTGGGAAGTGCGGCAGCTATAACATCATCGATACCATCCGGAATGGGGCCGCACCAAGCCTTTGGTGCTACCGTTTGCTCCGCCATGGTCCCATAAGGAGGCGGACAGCCTCCAAAGAAAACCCTCGAGCCATTCTCAAGTTCGCCCACACCGTCAACGCCGCAAACTGTGGGAAGTTTTCGGTAGCTATCATAGTGAAGTCCACCAGCTCTGGACTTGCTGATACGTGTAAGTGCAGCCGCACGTACCTTTATCGGAACTTCGCCTTCCGCGGGAACTGGATCTTGAAAATCTTCATAGCGAGGAGGCTTGCCGAACTCGTGAAGGACGACCGCTTTCATGATGTCCAGTGTTGTCCGAATTACTTGATAAGGTTAATGATTGACGCATCAAGCAATCACTGTTCGAATCTCATCTACGAGTACCGTCTGGATTCATATGACAATCGAAGTTCGGATACTTGTTGTCGGCCATACTCATACTTTCTCGAAGAAACTCCGATAGGACGATGAACACGTCAGGTGGCTGAGACTCGGTTTCTTGATTTTCTGCTTTCCAGTGGTGAGCGCTCTAGCGGAGAGAGAAAAAGTGAGTGTGCCCTTGTTGGGGAGTCTTGCACATTATGTTCGTCTTCTTGGATTTGGTGGACACGTTCTATCTCGCTTTGTTGTCTCTGACTTAGGGAAGATTGGGCGTCTGGGGCAAATAGATATGTCGAGATTTTCGAGCAACCCACTCATCCAGAGTATTCTAACCAGGAAATCCTCGTAGCTGTCACTCCTAGCTTGACCGCTAGTGAATAATTTAGGCGTAGAATCCAGAGCTCTGATTCTGAATAACTTTATTTCGCTTTTACCAATTCAAAAAAATCCAGTTTTGCCTTCCAGTGGCTTTGCTTCCCTCGACAAACTCATTGGGGGCGATGGATATCCTGACAGATCGGCAATCTTAGCCATCGGTCCTCCGGGAATAGGCAAAGAGGCTCTTGGATACAGATTCGCGTACTCTGGATTAGTCCAGGGAGATTTCTGTCTGTATTCGAGTGTGCTTCCTGTCACCGATATCTTGCAAGATGCCAAGGCGTTCGGCATCGACACTTCCCAGCGAATTCCTTTTTGGTTTGCCGGGGATGGAGGACAGATCAAGTTCGATGTAAACGATCTTTCCAGTGTTTCCTTCAACATCAAGGACCTCCTGAAGAAGAACAATGATCGCAGGATAAGAATCGTCATAGATTCATTTTCACCCTTTCTAATGCTAAATTCACAGGAAACAGTTTACAAGTTTCTAACCCAGCTCATCGCGGAAGTCAAGCGATACGATGCAGTTCTGTTTGGAACCATTGAAGAAGGGATGCATGTTCCGCAGGTAATCGCTGCCATGCAACAGGTCTTCGATGGTGTCCTCGAGCTAAAGTTCTACGAAGATGGGCTCCGCCTCGTGCCCCTCTTAAGGATCAAGAAAATGCGCGGCGCCCCACCCGAGGCGGGTTACTACAATTTCT
>JASHXQ010000251.1 GCA_030043455.1 Nitrososphaerales archaeon
GACCGCCAAAAGCGAAGGAAGGGACGTACAAGATGCCAGCGAAATATTATCATCCGTCACCGTGGTTTGGGCTAACCCTTCCGTTGTTGGAAAGCCGGGCGTGACCGAACTCAACGTAACAGTCGAGGTTGAATTATTCACAACGACAAATGTGGTTGAAGTAACCGGTGTTGAAGCAGCCGAGATCGTAGTCTGGGGCGGGGAGGAATGAGGGGCTGCGGCCACGATGATAGCCCCAAGAACACCTACCGAGAGGACAACCACAAGGACGATTGACCGCCCTATAGCCCAAGATTTCGGCCTTTTCTGCATTGGTTAGATTCACTTTGATGACATTGCAATTTGAGAATACGAGTGTTTCAGGCTGTAGAGTTGATTTTTCCGATTATTTCCGCATAGACCAGTCCCGGATTGTCCACGGGAGCAGGGACGTAATGACATAATGTTCCCACCGTGGGATTCGTTGTGTTTCCGACTTGGAGGTCAAGGTAGATCCCATAACCGCAGATCACATAATTCGGAGAGAGGCCGCTAGAAAGTCCGATTTCATAAGTTCCGCTGGGCGTCGAGGAAGCGGCACTGATAGTATAATTTTCTTCCATTCCTTCATTTTCCGATTGTGGGCCGCCAATCTGGAATTGGGATGTAGTAGCAGAGATTGAAAAAAGTAAGTTGGCGGTGGCGAGAGTTCCATTAGTTGGAATGACTGAGTAGATGGTGAGCTGTTGCAAGGGTACAATCGTCGCGGCGGCAGTCGAGTTGTAGAAGTAGAATTTCACACAGAGGTTAACAGACGACCCTGCCTTCTGACTGAGAAACATTGTAGATACAACGTCAGTGCCGTTAAAGTAGCTCGTGGAACAGCTTACTGTCCCATTTGTAAACGAAACGCAGCACATGATGGTCGACATTGCTGAGACTGAAGATGAAGTCTTGGTTGAATAAGCAGAGTAATTGAAGGGGGTGTGTGCCAGATCCTCCGTGGTTGTCGATATGGACACAGTCGAGCCTCTGATCGAAAAAGATATGGAGGAAAGAGAGAGCGCCGCTACGACGATGACCAAAATCATGCCCGCCACCGCAAGAGCGATTACCAGACTGTCTGCTTTCAAAACCTAGCGAACATCTTCATCCCTATCAGCTTGCCCACTCAGGATCTTCACTACAGCCTTATGGCCCATCTTTGTTTCATTTTTCAAAGAGTACAGGACTACCGGGGATTAGCTCTGCCAGTAACAAGCTCTCCCGCGGGTTCATAGGTTGCTATGATCACCCCGGTGGAGGTAACTTTCGAATCTTGGAGTTTCAAGCTCTTTGGGAGAGCGTTCTCCTCGAACAATTTCTTACCCCTTCCCAGAGTTATCGGAAAGATCCAGAGGTGGAGTCTGTTTACCAGATTGTTCGCAAGCAGCGTGTGGATGAGGTTTCCACTGCCATACACCCAGAGGTCATTGCCCTCTTCCTGCTTTAGCTTCTTGAGAGCCGCGACGACATCTCCCGTGATCAATTTAGAATTCTGCCATTCCAGCTTCAAGTCCTGATGGGAGACAACGTACTTTGTGGTCTTGTTGAAACGCTGTCCGATGACTGGTGCGTCCTTTACTTTTGGCCAGTAGGCTGCAAAGATCTCGTAGGTCTTTCTGCCCAGAAGAAGATCAAAACGTTCTGACATGAATCCGTCCATGACCCTGTCGCCCACGCTGTCATCATAATTTGCAGTCCAGCCTCCGTAGCTGAAATTATTCGAAGTGTCTTCCTCGGGCCCTCCTGGTGCCTGCATCACACCATCGAGCGTCACAAAAGTGGTAGTGATTATTTTTCTCATGGATTATCGTCTATCTCATAAGACCTTGACTAATTTCAAGATTCTGTCAAATATCAGATTCGAATTCTCGCTACGCTGAAACCTGATCACTCTTCGAACTATCCATGGGTTTAGCTCCGGTCTGATCGCCATAGCAATGTCTCGGCCCTCGAAGGAAGGAGGGAATGATTGCGAGCGTATTGATGACGGCAAACACGAACGCCGCTATTCTGAACCCGCTCACAAAACCTTGCATCGCCGTTGCGGTGACATTCGAGGGAGCTATCCCCTCCAGGAAGGAGGAAAAAATGGAGTAGGGCAGTCCGAGGGTGATCAGCAGGATGGCAATACCGGAGCTAGCAGTGAGCCCGATGTTGAACACGGTTACTCTGAAGCTCGACGCTATACCGCGTCGATCTTGCGGCACTGAACCCATGATGGAAGAGATGTTGGGGGAGACAAACATCCCGTTTCCAATTCCGAGGAGGGCGAGAGGCAATGCAATCTGCAAGTATGAAGTCTTGAGAGAAATAAGGGACAGCGAGAAAAACGCGGCACTGCTGATCAACAGCCCAATGGTGGAAAACCAGCGAGGGCCGTACTTGTCCGACAACCTCCCGCTGATCGGCCCAAACACTGCGTAGGTTGCCTCAAGCGGAAGGAGCGACAGTCCGGCATTTAGGGCGGACATCCCGAGGACCAGCTGCAGGTAGAAGGAGAGCATGATGATCGAACCTGACCAGGCGAGAGCGTTCAGAAGCTGGGCTAGATTCCCGCCCAGGAATTCCCGGATTTTGAACAACCGCAGATCCAGGATGGGCGATTCCACCCTGCCTTCTTCACGGATGAAAATAAGCAATAGAATGAATCCGGCTACGAGAAGACCTGCTCCAATCGAGGCATCCGAGAGACCATAGCTGAGGAAGGTGATGGAGAGCAAAATCATGGTAATCGAGATTGTAAATGTGAAAAAACCCAGCCAGTCGATCTTCCGGCGTTCCGTAAATTTGGTGAGTTCCTTCAATCTGAAGTGAGCCCAGAGGGTGCCGAAGATACCGATGGGGATGTTGATGTAGAACAATGCTCGCCAGCTGGTGATGGCAAGGATCACTCCGGAGAGCGTAAGACCAGCAACGGATCCTGCTCTAAACGCGATCTGGTTCAATCCCAGAATCGTGCCGAGCTCTCCCTTGGGTGTCGCGTCGGTGAGGATCGCGGTGCTGTTGGTGATGAGCATGGCTGCCCCGACACCCTGCACCACCCTGGAAGCGATCAGCTCCTCTGCGGTGAACGAGATCGAGGAGAAAAAAGAGCCTACCGTAAACACGGCAAAGCCAATGTTGTAGATCTTCACCCGCCCTATCAGATCAGTAACGCGGCCGATCAGCAAAAGGCCAATGGTGCTCGCGAGCAGGTATGCCTGGCTGACCCAGATGACGGCCTCCACATTGGCGCCAAGCTCCTTCGCAATCGTGGGCAACCCTACGATCACGATGCGGGTATCTACACCCGCCATGACGGTTCCGACGGTCGTGACACTTAGAGCAACCCACTTGTAGTTCGACCTAGGACACTCTCCGCCGGATCTTCAGTGCATGGTTAGCTTACGTGTTATTAGCTTTAACCGCAAGCAAGAGGAATAATTCCAATGATCACTTCTTCCAACTTGTTTTTCTATAGTTGGGTAGTTCTTGAACATCCCCATGTCAACCCCAGGAAAGAAAGCTGTCTACTATGTGCTCGCGAGCGAACAGTTCACGACTCCGGAACTCGTGGATTATGGCGCTGCCGTAGAGAGGGCGGGTTTTGATGGAGTGTGGACCAGCGATCACTTTCAGCCGTGGCAGCCGAACGAGGGTCACTCTGGTTCCGCGTGGATAATGCTTGCCGCATTAACTCAAAGAACCTCTCGAATCAAATTCGGCACCGGCGTAACGTGTCCCACTTTTCGCTATCTTCCCGCGATCGTCGCGCAGGCTTGGGCTAGTCTGGACCTGCTGGCTCCCGGTCGTGCTTTTCTTGGGATAGGTTCGGGGGAGCACTTGAACGAGGGGGCGGCCGGAGGTGGGTGGGGTTCTTACGAGGAGAGGTCCGCGAGGATGATCGAGGCAGTGAACATTATCCGCTCGTTCTGGACTGGAGACCACGTGAACTTCAAGGGAAGATTTTGGCAGGTAGAGGGCAAACTCTACGATCCTCCCAAAAGCAGAATTCCGATCTATATTGCTGCGGGAGGGCTGAAAAGCGCCCGCCTGGCGGGTTTGCACGGCGACGGTCTCGTCACCGGAGCTGCCACTCTGAGAAAGAACAAACGGCTCATAGAAGAATGGGAACGAGGAGTTAAGGAAGCTGGACGAGACAGGACTGACCAGGCGATCGTTGTCGAACACTTTTGCGCCATCGGAGAAAAGGATGACGAAGCAATCAGGAGGGAGGCGAACAAGTGGCGGTTTGTACCCAATGCCTGGAAGTCCGGTTATTTTGATAACATACGCCCGGAGGAGATTCAAGCTAGGGCGGAAAGAGAAATTACTCTAGAGAAAGCGCTGGAGGATTGGGTCGTGAGTAATGACCCGCAAGTTCATGCAAAGGCAATCCAGGAGCTCTACGATCTGGGCGCGACCCACGTCGTAGTGCACGTCCCGATGCCCAATCAGAGAGACGTCATCGAGTTCTTCGGGACTAAAGTAATTCCGGATCTGCGGTGATTACCTTGCCGGGGTATTTTTGATCATCCCGTTCAGCAGCTCGATCTGAAGGGCCACCGCACTGAAATCCTTCTTTCCTTCCCCCATGGCGTCGGCCTTTGTGAACTCGTCGATCACCATGATTTAGGCGTTGAAAGCCTAAAAATTTGGATCCGGCGAATCTTCCTTGATCTTTATTAAGCACTCAGATCCGCACCGGTCATACTGAAAATTTTACGGAGTGGATGAGAAAACTGAGCCAAATGAAAAGTGCTGAAATGATTTCTGGAAATCTGCCCAGCGGCGTCAGGCCCTTTCAGGTGGAAATTCCTGAAAAAGCGATTTCAGATTTGCATCGCCGTCTTTCAGAAACTATGTGGCCTGAAAAAGAGCCTGTTAGCGATGCGTCGCAAGGCGTACAGCTCGCTACAATGAAAAAACTGGCGGACTACTGGGGTTCTGGATATGATTGGCGCAGGTGCGAGGAAAGGCTCAACGCTTTGCCTAACTTTATCACGAACATTGACGGCCTGGACATTCATTTCATCTGGGTTCGTTCAAAGCACGAAAATGCCTTGCCGCTCATTATCACTCACGGGTGGCCAGGCTCGATCCTCGAGGAGCTGAAAATCGTGGATCCTCTGACGAATCCCACCGCAAATGGTGCTAGTGCATCAGACGCTTTCGATCTCGTTATTCCCTCCCTGCCTGGCTACGGTTTTTCTGGAAAGCCAACCGTTACCGGCTGGAACACTGAACACATTGCCCGCGCCTGGGTTACACTGATGAAGCGCCTTGGCTACACAAAATTTGGGGCGGCCGGTGGAGACTGGGGTGCAATAATCGTGGATTTTATGGGAAAACAAGCCGCCCCAGAATTGCTTGGAATTCACTCTAACATGCCCGGTGTCATCCCACCCGACATCGATAAGGCCGCGGCCGCGGGGGCTCCGCCACCTCCCGGACTTTCGGATGACGAACGGGCTGCGTACGAACATCTAGTTTCTGTGTATACGAAGGGGGTAGGCTATGCGTATCAGATGGGTTTGCGGCCGCAGACGCTCTATGGTATCGCAGACTCGCCTGTCGGTGTCGCGGCTTACATGCTTGATCACGACGCGTGGAGCTACGCACATATCGCAAAGCTTTTTGACGGACAGTCGTATGGCGCCATCACGCGAGATGATATCCTCGACAACGTCACGCTCTACTGGCTGACAGATACCGGAGTCTCTTCGGCTCGCCTCTACTGGGAAAACTGGCCGCCTAACTTTTTCGGCATTAAAGGCGTCTCTGTCCCGGTCGCCGTGAGCGCATTCCCCGAGGAGCTCTACCAGGCGCCGAGGAGCTGGTCGGAACGGGCTTATCCCAAGCTCATTCACTACAACAGGCTTCCTAGAGGTGGGCATTTTGCGGCGTGGGAAGAGCCCCAACTCTATGCGGAAGAAATTAGGGCGGGCTTTAGATCGCTCCGGTAACGGATGATTGCGTGAGACCCTGTGGAGTTTCTCAGCTCACCGAGGCAAATGGATACAAATGTAGTCCAGAGGTACGTTCCCAGATCGGGACCGGTTCTTCCAGATGAAGGACCGATGCCCGAGCTTGATGGGGCGACTGGATGGCTCAACTCCGGTCCCCTGAGTCGCAACTCGCTGCAAGGCAAAGTCGTGCTGGTGGATATCTGGACTTATTCCTGCATTAACAGTCTGCGGCAGCTCCCCTACTTGCAAAGCTGGGCGAAGAAATACATGGACTCGGGTCTCGTTGTCCTTGGAGTCCATTCTCCAGAATTTGGTTTTGAGAAAGATCCGGTAAACGTCGAGAAAGCCGTCCAAGATCTGAATTTGCTTTATCCGATCGCCATCGACAGCAAAATGGGAGTCTGGCAGGCCTTCAACAATGAGTACTGGCCCGCAGATTATTTCGTTGACGGGGCAGGACGGATTCGTTACCACCACTTTGGAGAGGGCGAGTACGAAATGTCCGAAAGGATCATTCAGGAATTGTTGAGGGAGAACGGAGCCTCACGAATAGACGCGAGTACTGGCGCTCCCTCGGGGCAGGGAATTGAAGCGCCTTTCAGCTCAGAAGTGCGATCGCCGGAAACTTACGCAGGCTACCTCCGGACCGAAAACTTTGCCTCTCCAGAAAGACTGAATCCGGATTCGCCCCAAAGCTACTCCCCACCTGCAAATCCCGATCTCAACGAATGGGGAGTGGGAGGTTACTGGAATGTCGGCGCGGAGAGTGCTGTATCGCAGAGGTCACGTGACAAAATCGCATTTCGATTTCACGCGCGGGACCTCCATATGGTGCTAGGTCCGAGTGATCCAAGTAAATTCGTTCGCTTTGCCGTTAGACTGGATGGCGAGGAGCCGGGAATTAATCACGGGGTAGATTCCAAATCTGATGGATCGGGCGAGGTGCGCGAGCCGCGTCTCTATCAGCTAGTTCGCCAAAAAGATCGAGTGATGGATCGGACCTTCGAGATCGAATTCCTTGATCCGGGTGTTAGAGCGTACTCATTCACCTTTGGCTGAAGAATCTAGTCATGAGGTATTTGGCTCCGAAACCCTAAGACGGCCGTGATTGGACCGCTCTAGTTAACGTATTTTGTTTCGTTACGCCTGTCAAGTGTTGCAACGGTTTTACTCGTGAGGGGGACGTTGGGCTTCGTAGCTCACAGAGAATGAATCGGCGCTGCTTGTTCACAATTGATTCATATAGATCCCACATTCAGCTTGTTTGGAAATACCTTTGCTCTTTCTGGCAACCATAAAACATCCGGCAAAGATGTGTCCCGGCTTGAACTCCAAACAATTCGCAGATTTTCTCCAAAAATTTACTCCCGAGTATCTGAGCAAGAATGAGATCAAGATGATGACCGGCTACGTGGACCATGCCTGCTTGACGGGGAGGACGGAGATGGATCATATCACAACGTTCGTTTTGGATTCGGATTCGCCTGATCGAATTGCTGCTGCCTTCAATCCCTTTCCCGTAGAAGTACGGAAAGTAATTTCGTATAGGGGTTCGGAAATAGAAAAGTACGTAATCTCCGGTTAGTTTTTCATTTCTCCGATTACGTCAGCTCCGGATCGATGTATTTCATAGATCTCGTGGGTTCGCCTTCTACAAAGGAAAGCCTAGCCAACCGGAGATACACTCTTTGAAGCGAGTTGCGATCGTCCGAGATCCTGAATAGCTCGTTGCTTTTCAGAAAATTCTCTTCCGCTGTCTGGAGCTCGTCCTTGTAGATGTAGTATTGGCCCAGGGTCTCATGAATGCGGGCAAGGGTGCTCGTGTTTTTTTCTGATTTCAGCGCCTGCTCTAATTTTGTAACGAGTTCTTTCGCTTTCGACCACTTCAAGAGATTGGAATAAGCAATTAGCTGAATGCATGAGATCCACCAGACATCCTCAGGCCTTGTCAATGCCCCGGGGATATTGTGGAGGATGTCGATCAAGGCGGAAGAAAATCCGTCCTCGATGATGCCGGATCCTTCACCCACTCCTTCCTTTAGCAAGATCTCTTTGACCAAATCCAGATTCTCTGCTCCGACCTGATGGTACAGTCCCTCCAGGACATCCTGAGGTGTGGATCTGGAAAGATACCAGTCGCCGATCTTCTTGTGCAGAGGTGTCGGATCATCAAGTAGTTTGTAACAGCCATCTCGCACAATCTCATTAAGTTGATAATGATCGCCCTGCCGCTTCAGCACCATCCTTTTCTCGAGAGAGTGAAGAGAATTTTGTATGCGCGGCCGCTTTATCACATCCAGTATCCCGTTTGCCGGGATGGGGTCTCTGAACGCGGAAATGGATATCAGAAGATCCCGCTCATTTTCATTTAGCGACTCCAAAAGATCATCCTTGACTTTGTCGAGGGCTTTGCCGGCCGATGTCAAATCCTTGAGGGCGGTTCGGTCTTTCTTCAAAATACTGGCGAGTAGTGTCACTGCGAGTGGGTGGCCGGAGGTCCGAGGGTAGATCAACTCCTCTTCTTCTTGGCTCAGGTCTACTCCCCTCAAGGACAAAAGCCGGGTGCACTCTTCACTGTTCAATCCTTCCAGTTGAATTTCTGTAAGATGGGCGGTAATAGTAAGAAAGCGAGGTCGGATTCTAGAGGCAATGATCATCTTGCACTGAGAAGTCCCATCCTGCAGAGATCTCAACAGCGAGTCAATTTTTTCGTCGTGGTGTCGCTGATAATCATCAAGTATTAGAAGATACTTGGATCGATCTATTGCCCTAATGAGTAAATCTAATTTTACTGAATCGTCTTTCCCCCCTTTCTCGAGGTATTCCACGAGATCGAGAGAGCCTTGTTCCGAGAGAAACGTTGCGAGTTTACTTACCAGATAATCGAAAGAATCGGTTTCCTTGAACGAGTACCAAAAGACCTGGAGATCTTTAGCCATTCTGGAGGAAGCGAAGGCTTGCAGCAGTGAAGATTTGCCCATACCTGAAATCCCCTCTAAAACAATCAGATTCGAATCTACTTCGGACATGACTTTCAGCTCGCCTTCTCGACCGACAAAGTTCGGATCGACTTCGATCTTTGGACTGAGATACGGCGGGGGAAGTGGCGGATGCTGGTCCGCCTTGGAGAGCAGGTCAAGTTTCAGTCCGGTCCGACTCAGTACCAGCTCCATTTTGTCCGTTTGCACTTCGTACAGTTTGACGTTTCTCCCTTTGACCCTCGACCAGGAACTTTTGAGGAGACCGGCTTCTTCCAAGGCTCGAAGTCTGGGCACTATTTTTTGCTCCTTCATTCCCACGAGGATACTCAGCCTCCGGGGATAG
>JASHXQ010000252.1 GCA_030043455.1 Nitrososphaerales archaeon
GGAACAGGAGCGAAGAGAGCCAGCACTAGTATAACTACAAAAATCCTTGATTTCGGATTCACAATTCTTCAGGGCAAATCCGTGACTATTTAAGTATCGTTGCCAACAAGGCGCTTGAATAGGTGCAGATCAACGACAACAAGGTGCAGGAAAAAATCGTTATTCGGAACAGTCCGCATCTTGCTAAGATTTTTCCTACAGTGAAATCATGACAGTACGCCTAAACGTTAATGGAGACTTCAACGCTGACATTTGACAAAATAATTCAAAGGCACACTCTCTCTATCAGTTTCTCGTAGACGGAGACTGCTCTCTCGAGCTCTTTTGTGGATACAAATTCATCGGCAATGTGTGCTTGTTCCACACTTCCCGGGCCGAGCACAACCGCAGGGATTCCAAATTGGGTGTACATTGGTGCCTCTGTTCCGTAGGGCACTGCTACAGATTTTTGACCGACAATTTCTTCCGCCATGACGACCAAGGGATCCTCCGGAGAGATTTGCAAAGCATCCGAATTAAATTCCATTTCGACCCTCACTTGGAGGCCATGTTCAGTTGACAATGCTCTTCCAATGGATTCGAGATCGCGCGAAATTCTCTCGGCGCTGTGACTCGGAATTCTTCTGCAGTTGATGAAAAATTCGCATTGATCAGGAATGACATTGTATATACCTTTGATCCCGCCTTCGATGAGGGTTACGGGCAGGACTGTGGCACCAAGGTCTGGGTCGATTTCCGTGGCTAGATCCTCTCGGTACTTCTTTACTTCTTCGATAAATTTCGAAGCAAATTCTACCGCGTTTACTCCCAGTTCAGGTTTGCTCGCATGTGCGCTACGACCGAGCAAAGTAATTCGAAATCTCATAACCCCCCTGTGCTTTCGTACTACCTTCATCTCTGTGGGCTCACCTACTATACCCCAGCGGCACTCATTACTTCGAATCCTACCTTCGCCAATCAACCGGGTTAGCCCCAGGTATCCGTTTTCCTCGCCTGCTGTGGCCACAAGCACTAGGTTTCGCTTGAGCTTTCTTCCTTTCAAGCTCTCCAATGATTTTGCCAGAGATGCCAATCCACCCTTCATGTCAGCAGCCCCTCTGCCAAACAGACGTTCGTTCTTAATCTGCCCCCCAAAGGGATCCAAAGACCAATTTCCTAGATCTCCGGCTGGAACGGTATCAATGTGACCAGAGAGTAACAATCCACCCTCCGGATTGGAACCTATACGGATTACTAGATTCGCTCTCTTGGGAGCGAATCGATGCACATCAGAAGCAAAGTTATCCAGTCCGAAGTCCTGAAGGAAATCTTTCAGGAACTCAGCGCATATTTCCTCATTTCCCTCAGGCGATTCTGTTCTGAAAGATATCAGAGCTTGGGTAAGTTCTGTTACGTTCATTCGCTCTTATCTCAATTTATCACAAATTCAAAGCGATGCCCCAATCCAGCCGTGCAAATCGATTTCAATGATGTCGGGCAAAGAGACTGCTTTCCACTTTATCTGAGACTTCAACGGGATCGGGTTTTCTGCTGATTATTCTTCCGCCATCAATTATTATTTCATTTCCGGTCATGAAAGTATTTTCGTCGGAGGCAAGAAAAGATAGTAGCCTTGCTACCTCTTCTTTTTTTCCAACTCTCCCCAGAAGGGTAGCAGCTCTTTCGTTCACCTTCCTCAGCTCTACGCTGTCTTCTTCTTTGGATATGTTGATCGGCCCACCAACAACGACCGTTGTCACAAGAATTCCGTGCTTGGACAAGTCAATTGCCAAGCTCCTTGTCATCGAGATCAATCCACCTTTTGTGGTAGAATAAGCAAATACAGAATCCATGGGAAACAGGGCAAGTATGGAACTTATGTTGATTATCTTACCTTTCGTGCCATGCTTGATCATGTTCTGCGCAGCAAATCTTGAAAGTAAATATGGCGCGGTCAGGTTGAGTGCAATCATGTGATTCCATTCTTCAACAGATGTGTCAATAACGCTCGTTCTGGATGATCTGGAAGCGTTATTGATCAAGACGTCGAATTTCTTGTAATTTGCATTCGCCCAGTCGATGAACTCGAGAACTTCCTCTTTGTTGGTTAGGTCAACCTTTCGAAATCTGATTGATCCGTCTCCCACAGAAGCTTCAACCGCTTTTCCACTGGAATCATCAATATCAGCAATGAGGACCTTTGCTCCTCGCTCTGCAAATAATTTAGAAGTCGTTTCTCCAATCCCGTTCGCTCCTCCGGTAATCAGGCATACTTTGCCTTCGAGCTGTCTACTGTTCCCCATTGGTCTCCAGCACTAGCCCGCAAATGGTTTATTGTGCATTCCTAAATAGACGTACATTTTCAGCATAGGTTGAAACAAGTGAGTAAAGACAATTCAGATAGCAATAATCGGACTCTTGAAGCACCGAATTTAGCAGGATTCAAGATCGTTGGAAAGATCTCTCAGATCGCGTTTGTCTACCCGGACATAGTGGAAGCTGCAAAAAGATATGTGCGTCTTTTCAGCTTGCACCCTTGGCACTTTTACACTTTCGCGCCTCCGGACTTTCGCGTATCCAACACCACCGTAAGAGGGATAAAGACCGATTTTTCCATGAAGTTGGCTTTTGCATGGGAAGGCCACTGGATGGTTGAGCTCATCCAGCCACTGGATGAAAATAGTATTTACGCAGAGTTTCTAAGGGAGTGCAACGGCAAAGGTGGCATCCACCATGTGGGCACCTTTGAAGTCCCGGATCTCTCTGAAGCCGTGGAGCAAATGGGAAAACTCGGGATCCCTACTCTACAAACCGGTATTTTCAGCAGGGGCGAGTTCACCACCAATTTCGCTTACATGGACACGTTAGACACCTTTGGCACGATAATCGAACTGATCCACAAAACGGGCGATCGACCCGCCCCCGACTTCGTATTGCCCTAATGAAACTCGAGCAAAAACTAAGTAGTGAAGAATGGTACCGGGTTTAGAAAATACTC
>JASHXQ010000021.1 GCA_030043455.1 Nitrososphaerales archaeon
GGAAGATCCACATTGCGAATCGCTCCACCGCTAACAATAACCAGGGCTTTGATCGACGAGGCTCTGCCCGTGATCGAAAGTGCAATTAGAGAAACTAACGCGAAGAGAAATTCGAAATAACTGCGTTCAGCGTCTTTCGGCAATAAAGTACAAACTAGGAGAGTTCGGAGAGTACTTCTCATCCGGGCCGGATAGCACTTCCCTCACTTTGAAACCAGCTTTATCCAGCAAAGCCTCCAGCTGAGTTCGCGAGTAGAAACGGAGATTCATCTTATCGGTTTGCAACTCCGAGACACCACCGGTTTCCAGCAGATAATACGCGTGCCAGTCAACGAGATCGGGTTTCACCTTCGTGCTGAAATTTGCCCTAATTACTGGTTGTTTAGTCTCTGTATCGGTGAAAAAACCGTCGATAAACGGAGCGTTGAGTAATGACTCTTTTATTCCATCAGCATTTTCTGTATCAAGCAAGAAAAGTCCACCTCTTTTCAGCACGGAGTAGGCCTGTTCGAAAAGGACCTTCACAAGAACTTCATTCAACCCTGCCACACTCCAGTACATGCACAGGGCTGCGTCGAAAGTTTCTTTCCTGATAGGCGCGTGAAGAAAATCGGCCTGAACCAGAGGGACTTTATTCAGCTTCTTTTGGGCGAGAAAAACCATCTCTCTACTTGCATCCATCCCGAGAAGGTCCAGCTTTTGTGCGCTCATTTGCAAGAAGGAAAGATGGCTTCCCGTACCGCACGAAAGATCAACAATCTTCGTCGCCTTCTGATTCTGAAAAAGGCGTCCTAACCATTCCGCCTCTTTTGGATAATTCCGATATTGCATTTCCAGCTGGTCATAATATTTCGCGAACTCGGTGTAGAGCCTAGGAAATTCAAATTTCTCTTCAGTCAAAGTAGATCATCTTGCTCGAAATGTTCAGGAGCTTGGAATCTTTCAGGAAAAAGGGCTCGTTCAATCCCTTTCTGATTGCTGAGCTTAGGGCAAAGTACTGGAAGTAGATGGAGAAGATGATTGCAGTGATCACAGGATCCTTTAGGCCATCTGCCAGTTTCAGAAGTTCAGCGCAATAGCCACCATTGTACAATTCCTTGGCTAGCTGCGCCGTCCTGGAATCTTCTTCGCTCTGGAGCAGGAGGATGAGATCAGTTTTCTTTAATGAAAGCAGATCCATGTGAGAGAATTCCTCGGTGAGCTGATATTCTCCTCTCTCACCCGCGATTTCCCTGAGTTTGGTAGCACCGTAAAATGCAATTGGATACAGAAATCCACTAGCTAAAAAATAGGCGGTCTCTGCATTTTCAGAATGGCTCTCCGCCTGCAATTTCGCTTGTCGCTCGAGTTCTCGGAGATTAATCAGAGAAGGGACAGGGCCGAACAACCGAGCGCAGGCCAGTAGTGAGGAGGTAAAGCTATTCGTGCCGGGAGTTACCCCGGATAACTTCGTGAACTTCAATGGAAGAGTGCTGGAGCAGACTTTCGACAATGGGCTTACTGGATTGGCAGTAATTGCTGTGGTTTCGCTGGCGAACATTCGAACTGATTCTGCTGCTTCAATGTTGGATTTCGTTCTCCCTGAAGCAGAAATGAAATAAACTTTCTTTTCACGAGCGACCTCCGGATTCTGGGAAAGTTCGTAGGGATCAAACGATCGTGATTGAAAACGCTTCCATCGCTCGACAAACTGAGCGCAAGCCAGCGAATCTCCGGCTCCTACCAAGATGGCTTCCGCCGGTTCGATCGGATCTAACGAGAGGGAGTTCAGATACTCGGCGTACTTCGGCAGATCTTTTTGCTGAGCTTCGATCTCCCCGATAGTGGAATCAAATGACATTCTTGCAGTCCTCCGTAGCTAAGAACTTTGATCAGAAACCCTTTTCCGCACATTCTTCGGATTTCCACTTTAAGAGTCTTGAAGCTCGAACCGAAAGTCCAAGAGTGGTTGCTAGAACCGGAGCAGCCCGTTGCACGTTATTACACTTTAACCGCGCTGCTGGATCGAAAGGAAGACGATCCGGACGTTAGGGAAGCTCGATCTGAAATTCTCAAGAAAGGTTGGGCCCAAGAGATTCTAGCTGACCAGAAGCCTCGCGGCAATTGGGAAGCCATCGAAGATCTTTACAGACCAAAGTACACCTCCACGAATTGGAGGATGATCGTCCTCTCCGATTTTCCCCTCACATACCGGGATGATCTTCGTCTTGAGCGAGGATGTCAACTCTTCTTCGAGCACAAACAGTGGTTGGGAGATGAGGAAGCCTTCGAAAAGGGGGCGGAATTGTGCGTTTCGGGAAATCTCGCCCGTGTCCTCACCAAGTTCGGGTATGGAGACGATCCCCGGGTGCAGAGGGTTGTAAAGTGGCTGGTCAATACTCAGAAGGAAGACGGTGGGTGGCATTGCTTCCCATCTGACAAAGGAACTCTCGATTGCTGGGAGGCCCTTGCAGCTTTCGCAGCTATTCCTAAATCGAAGCGATCCAAGGGCGTTCAGAATTCCATAGAACGGGGAGCGGAATTCTATCTGGAAAGAGAGTTACACAAAGAGGGTCAAACATACGCTCCGTGGCAGCGCTTCCACTATCCCGTTCACTATTATTACGATCTCCTCGTTGGGATGGATGTTCTCACCTCCCTCGGCTACGGTGGGGACAAAAGACTGGGCTTTGCAATTGATCTTCTAAAAAAGAAACGGCTTTCCGATGGAACCTGGATGATCGATGCGATCCATCCGGATATTGCAAGAGGATCGGGATACAAGATCAAGGATAAGCGAAAGAGATTCGCTCTCGAGAAAGAAGGGAAGCCCAGCAAGTGGATCAC
Organism: Nitrososphaerales archaeon; assembly: GCA_030043455.1. The sequence goes on from JASHXQ010000021.1 coordinate 2,827, forward strand.
CCTGACCGCCCTAAAGGTCTTGAAGCGGGTGGACGAAGCCTAGATCACGTTCACTTGTATTTTGAGGATGCCGTTATACCCGTAAAGATACCTGTTAGGATCTACCACGTCAGGCTGGACATTACCCTCCTCGTCGGTTGCCCTAGCTCGCAGTATCGCTTCGCCTCTCCTTTCCGGGGTCCAACCGTATTTCCAAGTTCTCCAAGAAAAATTTTCGTTCCCGTCATCCAGTTTGGTTTTTTTCCAACCATCTCCGTGGTCCACCTCCACTTCTACGATTTTTCCGGATCCTGACCAAGCTTTGCCCGTGACCGTGATCCGCTTGTCTAGCGATAGACTGTCTCCCTCCCGGGGAAAAGTGATAAGGGACTTTACCAAGAGACGTGTGATCGGTTCGGTAACCAAGCTACCTTCCTTATCCCACTGGTAGACGTACTTTACTGCATTGAAGTGCCCCTGAAATGGGGTCTTCTTCGTAGATAGGAGAATTCGATCCAACCACTTGACGGAAGCCATAGCATACCAGCCAGGAACGATCGCCCTCGCCGGAAAACCGTGTTCTTTCGAGAGAGGTCGGCCGTTCATCTTCAGCGCAATTATCGTGTTCTGATCCAAAGCTTTGTCCTTGGGGAGTGCTCTAACAAATCTCGTCTTATCCTCCAAGGGTGCAGACTTTTCCTGCGAGCCGTCCTTTCCTATAAACAGAAACTCACTCACTTTGGCCATCTCGCGTTGACCCAAGCCTATGGTTTTCATCAGATCGGGAACAGAAACCCCCGTCCAAGTCGCGTTTCCCACGGCGCAATCCCCCCACTCGATTTCTCCCTCTGCCCGCGTTCCGAAATTCTTTCTACCGTTGCCGGCGCACTCGAGAATCGCTGTCAGAGAATGTTGGTGCATCGTAGAGAGTTCCTTGTATGAAAATGACCTTTGGATCGTCCCGTCAAGCTCGACCTTTAATTCCCAATTGGACGATTTGATTTCTGGGACTTCAAAGTGGGTTCTTACGTAGAAAGAATCCTCGCTTGTTACACTGCTCCGAAGATTGACCAAAGAAGATTCTGCATTCAGCGGGTCTTTCTTCAAAACATTCAGTGGCATGCAAGAGCCCCCATAATTTTGTGAAATCTTTTGTTCGTCTGTACTATCCGCGAGAAGTGCGTCGTCCGACTTCTCTCTTCTTGGTTCTGATAATATACGTTAATTACTTTGGAGTACAGATCAGTAGCTATTCTCAGTTTATGATTCCGTCAAAGGGCCGTTTACTCTCCTGCGAGAACCTCACCAAGATCTACCCTGACCGGAAGCGAAAGGCGCTCGATGGTGTGAGCTTCTCCGTCTCGGCGTCGGGCATTTTTGTGCTCATCGGGCGGAACGGTTCCGGTAAGACCACCCTAGTGCGGATCCTGGCGACAGAGCTCGCCGCTACTTCCGGGTCAGCTTCGATCGATGGCATCGACGTGATGCTGGATCCGAATACTCTTCGGGAGAAAATCGCCATCGTTCCTCAGGAAGCTCGGACGGTCCCTTGGATGACCCCACTGCAAACGGTATCTTCCTATCTAATGTGGAGGGGCTTCGGGTACGGAGAGGCGAGACAGAGGGGGATGGAATCTCTGCGTGCTCTCGGAATTGAATCCTACGCGAACTCGTTGAATCGGACTTTATCTGGGGGGAATCGAAGAAAGGTGCTGGTAGCGACAGTCATGGCGTCGGAAGCGGAAATCATCTTCTTGGACGAGCCAACGACCGGCCTCGACCCCATCTCAAGACATGAGTTCTGGGATTTACTAAGAAAAGTAGGGAAGGAGAAATTTACCTTTCTCACTACGCACTATTTGGAAGAAGCCGAAGCTCTGGCGGATGAGATAGGAATT
>JASHXQ010000253.1 GCA_030043455.1 Nitrososphaerales archaeon
CCCAAGAAGATTCGTTACGATTTTACCATTTACAATCCTCGGAGCGGTGTAAGTCTCACCCTCCGGAAGATTGCCCCAGCGCCCGATGTCATGATACCTTCCATCGGCGGCAATCCACTTCCAAGTGGGATCGAACTCCGCCTCTATCTTTACTCCAAGACTATTCGAGAGAGAAATCTTTCTTGCGCTTTTCACGATCTCGAAAATTCTATGGGTCAGCTGGTATACCCGATTGTAGTCGCTGCACATCCCTTGCTCCATCAAGAGCGGAGTCACGTTGGGCATATGGCCATGTCTCGCATATTTTTTGGCTAGCGTAGTAAATTGCCGCCGTACCACCAGTTCCCCGGGGAGGCTCTGAGCTGCCCAGAAGGTAACGTTCGCGTCGGGAACTGCTCCTGAGATCGCCGAGGGCAGAGAGGTGAGGGGCCTAGAAGTCAGGTCTTCCAAGACGAAAAGTTTCACGTTAGCTGGCCCAGTTACATTCTCTGCACTTTTTTTCAGGGCGGTACCAACTTCAATTTCCTGCCGATCTGTCACGATTACTACTTTTTCGCTCGGGTGAAGTCCCATACAAACTTCTACTGCATTTCTGGCGCCTTGATCGATACTACCCGTTCTGTAAATCTCAACTCTGGGATTTGAAGCCCCTGTTCATAATCCCCGTAATTTTAAGTTTCAACAAGAGACTTTCTTCGATTTCCCTCTTCTTCTTCCGGGGAGTCTCAGGTCAGAATCTGTATTCACAGTCCATAACCCTATAATTACGTTTGATACCCATCCCCTTCAGGAAAAGGGCCGATTGAGCTTCCATCTTGGAAAACCGCGGCTACCCTCGGTTGAATACTATCCCAACAATATTGGGAACCTCACAATTGGGAATCCAAGAAGCTACGCCTTCCTAGTTTATGGCCGTGACGAACGCGGCATTCAAGCGCAGATTTTGGGTATATTGCACAAGCGGGGCGCTCGAATTATTTCTCAGAATGGATATGTAGACGATAGGAGCAAAGAGTTCACCCTTTGCGTATCGTGCGATCTGGGTGAAGTGAGTGTTACCCCAGATGACCTTGTAATAGAACTCAGGCGGATGAAGCTTGTTAGAAATGCGATGGCCATCTGCCTGAAAAATAGGATGTTTGACGGGTTTCTTTTCCCGCTCACCATTCTCATGACAGGTAGGGTCGTAGCTGTAGATTCCAGCGTTCCCTTCATGATTCAGGACAGATTAAACACCGAAGAGTCCCGAGCCGGATTGCGCGATGTTGGCCGCGATTTTGCTCTGGGAATTGTGAAGCAAATCCGGGACAAAATGTCTCCCGGCTTTCAGGAAGATGCGATTCAGGAAAACGTGAGGGGGTATCTCAAGGCTGCTGGATGGGGTTCTTTCGGTTGGGAATCTGAAACCAGTTTTGAAAGGGTGACAATTACTGATCCCCCTTCTTACTCAGGTAAAGCTGTGGGAAATTATTTCCTGCATGGCATGGCTTCAGGATTGCTTGAAGCCTTTCGGAGAAAGAAGTTTTCACTGGTTGAGGAAGTTTACAACCAGGACACAAGATCACTTACCTTAATGCTTTCAGAGAAACGGATCGAGGTGAAGCGCCTCGAAACTCCGGCAGAGAAGAAGATCTCCAGAACAGTAGAAGTTAGAGCACTCGAGGAGGTCGAAAAAGTGATTCGCTCTGTGGAGCTGGATGAGATGGAGATCGAGATTCCATCACCGCCCACAGCTTCGAAAGATCAACCCAAACAAGTAGTATTAGTCCAACAATCCGGGCAGGAAGAAAGACAGGATGTGGCGACTGCACCTCCAGACGTCAAAGCTGAACCCTTGGAAAAGAAGTCTGAAGAGGCTCCGGAGATTGAAGTCATCAAACCTCCTGTGATTGAACCTGTCGCGAAAGCGCCTGTGGTCGAACCAGTCGTGAGACCTCCAGCCATCGAACCTGTCAAGCCCGAGCTAAAAGACGAACCCCCACCTCAGACATCAGTGGAAACGAAGAAGCCCCTAGTTATTCAGGTTAAAGGAATCAAAGAAAAGCAAGAAGTCGAAGATGAGGATGACGATGAGGACGATGGGCTCTGGTTTGAGCGAGCCGTCCAAGAAGAGTAAAATCTTCCAAAGCAGATCTATCAGCTGAAAGCTCATCTGTGTTCTCGATCTGCAATCCCGGCTAGATTGGAAAGAAAGCTAATCTCTACAGTCCGTGACGCAACAAGAGGAAGATAACGGAAAAAGAGTTATTTTGTTATCCTCAAGGTTCCAAGTTGTGAACGTGTTTTAGATGGAAAAGATACTTTTTCTCATCAATGGCTTCCAACTCCTCAGTCATCATGGAGTTCTGTACAAACTCACAGAAAGCACATGAATAGATTTCGAATCTGACTTCCTTTGTGAACTCTTCTCTTGTTGCCATTTCTAAACACATTTTTTGTTTAAGCAGTAAACCGATGAACTAACCAATTGCGAGCCCTTAATGTAAGCAAATTTGGCGTAACTCGAAACGGGGATTTTCCAAGTTTGGGAAAAATCACGTAACGCTCGCCGATATGATTCAAGTGATCCGGTTGTTTGTAATTCTGTTTTCCAAGTAGAGCACTAGCGGTGTGCGATCAGTTATAGGCTAGATAGTTAGAACTGGAAAGCCTTTTGCAGCTTCGAAAGCAGGGCAGCCCTCCAAGCACCAAAACCCGAGGGTTTCTGCGGGAAGCTCATATTGTGCGCGATTAGCTCTTCACTCATATCAGCCGTATGCTTTAACCCTGTTGCGAGCTTGGGCTCCTTGGCTACTCGGACCATCATCGCCGGATTGAGCAACCTCAACCTGCTGAATTTGGGATGCTCCCGGTTCACTATGCTGGAAATGTCGTCTTCCGAGAGGAAGTACTTCATTCCGTAGCTGATTTGCTCGTTGGTCAGGGTTTGAAGGTAGCGGCGCAGGACTTCGAAGCTCGCCATCTGATATCCGTGGTGCTTCATGTATTCCAGATTGTACTCCCAAAGACCTTCTTCACTGGTATCGTTAGCTTCCAGAGCATGAGCCGCTGCCTTGCCCAGCATGACGCTCGCATAGATCGAGGGTCCAATCCCACCTGCATCTATGGGGCGAGCCATCCAGGCCGCATCTCCCACGATGGCGTATCCGTTAGCCACAAGACAATCATTATGTCTCCGAACCGAAACCTGCCAGCTGCCCTTGGTGTTGCCCTGATCTTCGCTTCTAGAGGATTGGACTGGCTTTTTGATGACCTTGTTCAGGGCAACGTATTGATCGATCAGTTCTTGCAGCCCGTCTTTCTTTCCATATTTCTTGTTCCGCTCGTCCAGCGCCTTTTTCTGGACCCCCAACCCAATGTTGACTTTGGTTTTCCCTTTGGGAAAAGTCCAACTGTATCCTCCTGGCGCTAGGTATTGGTCAAGATGAATTAGAGCATATCTAGAATCAAACCAGGTTGGATCTTCGCCATCCACATCGAAATCAAAGATATATCTTCCGGTACTTTCCAGATCGTCCCGATCAATATCGGGATCGATCTTCGTTGGGATCGGCAAATTAGGACGCAGCTTAGTGGCAGACCCAGAAGCATCCACTACCATTTTCGCGGTTTTCTTGAAGGGCGCACCCTCGGGCATTACCCTGCCGGTGACTCCCCGGACGAACCCATCCTCCGAGTATAGGCGATCGCAAACAACATTGAATACAAATTCCACTCCGAATTTCTTCGCGTCCTCCACCTGTCTGTGGGGCAAGATCTTGCGATTTAGAATGAAGCCTTCGCCCTCAAACAGTACTTTCGTCTCATGGTCGGGCGAATAGACAAGCACGCCGTCTACAGGATGCTCCAGCTCCGGCTGCCCGTACCGGATCCCAATGTTGTTCGCAATGTAGTCGACGCTTCTTTTACTGACGGCGTCACCGCATGTCCAACCGTTGATGGTCTTTTTTCCGGGGTCTGCGGGGGGATTTCTGTCTACTACGAGAACTCGAGCTTTTTGGTGGGAGAAGGAACCTATGGATGCTGCTGTAATTAGTCCAGCCATGCCGCCTCCAGCCACTATAACATCATAATCATAATTCGTCAATTGTGCGCGTCTCCCAGGAAAAAATGCGCGTCTGCAAGACCTCCGGTTTCAGCTGGTTATAAGAAGACTTTGAATCAACGAATTTGCAGTCCACAGATAAAACATCCCATCGGAGCTCCGTTACCCAAAAATATTACGAGATAAAGGAAGCCTGCGAGGTTCTTCTTTGGAAGCCGGCGATTTGATGCGGAAAGTATACGGCCTGCTTGTCGGCCATCCGATGAATGTCTCTCGGATTGACGATCGTCTCTACGGGTCTGCCAGGCCCATGAGCAAGAAAGAGGTGGACTCTCTGGTGAGAGAAAAGGGGGTCAAGGCGATCCTCTCGTTGACCGAGGCGCCGCTAAACAAAGAGTGGCTTGCAGGCTTATCCAGCTATAGAGATATTCCAATAAAGAACCACGCTGCGCCCACCCTTCAGGAATTGGATGAGAGCGTGAATTTCATCCTAGAAAATAACCAGAAGGGGTTTGTAACCGTGGTCCACTGCGCAGCTGGAAAAGGCAGGACCGGAACCGTTCTTGCTGCATATTTGTGCGCTACGCAGCAAATGTCAGCAGAGAAAGCCATAGAGACCATCAGGTCGAAAAGACCAGGATCTGTCGAGAAAAATTCCGGTCAGGAAGAAGCCGTCAAAAAATACTGCGAGCACTCGCAGGAACTGAAAAAACAGTAGACTTCGAGATTCAGACGATCTTTGCCGCTTCAGGTCGTAGGGGCTTTCTCCCCCGGAAACCCTCAGATCCGTGCCAGTACGCGATCTCTTCCTCTCCGACTTTCCAGCAAAGATACACAGGTTCGCTGAAGCGCAGAGCGGGAAAATCAATGAGTCCCAAATCGAGATCTTTCATCTCTGCGCCTTTCTCCTGAATTTTCGAAATCAAACCCGCCAGCTTGTCCATGTCTTCTCCTCTTTCCCTTTCCGCAGATCGATCCATTTTCTTTTTCAGCTCGACCACTTGGATTACCATGTTCCGGATCTCAGGCAGCGCACGGTTTGCCTCCTCGGGAGTGAAAAAGTGCGTCATTGGCTTCAGGGATGGATAGACAAGTTCGGTAGTCTGGACATAGATAAGACTATTCCACGATCTGGCCTGATGACGTTGCGAATTCGCGGGGGAATTGTGACAACCAGTCAGCGAAATTTGTTGATGCCAGAAATTTCAACGATACCAAAATTATTCCGAATAATTCATCAATTTTCTTTATTATTTGGCCGTGGACTCTGTTTGCTATTTTCTTGGCTAAATCTCTCGGGGATCGGATGAAAGGTAAATCGAAAGTTTCTCGCAAGAAATTCTCGAACCAAAGGGCGAGAGCGAAGAAAATTCTGTTGCTAATCCGTTCAGCGGTCCACAGCACGACGGCTCTGGGAGCGATC